>CAJBVC010000372.1 GCA_903958915.1 uncultured beta proteobacterium | reverse complement strand
TGCATAGGGGTAGGGGCCAATTATGCTATGTCAGATCGACCGAACCAGCCGCAACTTGAAGTGCACCTGCTAGCATCCTCACCATGCATGTATCCGACTCTTCACCCGGTTTTTTGACCAAGATTGCGCCGCGTACCGATGTCCGCGAGCTTGTGTTGCGTCTTCCCCGCCCCTGGGTATTCACCAACGGTGTGTTTGACGTGCTGCACCGTGGCCACGTCATGTACCTGGCGCAGGCACGAGCGCTGGGGGGCAGTCTGATTGTGGCGCTCAATACCGATGCGTCGGTGCGTCGCCTGGGCAAAGGGGATGATCGCCCGCTCAACAACGATCAGGACCGTGCCATCGTGATGGCCAGCCAGCAAGCGGTCGATCTTGTCACCTGGTTTGACGAGGACACGCCGCAAGCACTGATCGCCGAGCTGCGCCCCGACCTGCTGGTCAAGGGCGGCGATTACGACATGGCGGTGCTGCCGGAAACGGCGCTGGTCCAATCCTGGGGTGGGCGGGCGTTGGCGTTGCCGTTTGTCGCCGGGTATTCCACCACGCAGTTGCTGGCAAGGATTCGAGCCTCTTGAAGGGGCCGTGCGTCATGCCGCGTCGAGGATGCGCTGCGTTGGGCAGCTTGGTACTGTGCCTGATGGCCGGGATGTCGCAGGTCTCTGGTGCTCGGGCGCAAACGCCGCCTGCCAATCCGGACAACCTCGCGCCTGCCCCGGGCGCAGTCCCCAAAGGACTTTCTGCCCCAGCGCCCGCCATCACGATGCCGACAGTGGAGATTGTCGCAAGCCAAACTACTGACGACGCCCTGCGCCAACGTGAATCGATTGCCAAAGCGGTGTACGGTCGCGACGAGCTCGACCGCCAGGGAGACATCGATGTCACCGATGTGCTCAAACGTCTGCCGGGCGTTTCCATGGATGGTGGCGCCCCGCGACTGCGAGGTCTGGGCGGTGGCTACACACAGATTCTGATCAACGGTGAGCCCGCGCCCCCCGGCTTTTCCCTCGACACCCTGGCGCCCGCTGACGTGGAGCGCATCGAAGTGATCAAGGGCGCTACGGCCGAATACAGCGGCGTCGCAGGCACCATCAACGTGGTGCTGCGTGAGCCACCGCGCACGTTGCAGCGGGAGTGGCGTAGCAACGCCTCCTGGCGTGCCGTGCAACCCGGCGGCAGTACGGCGTTTCAGTGGGGTGACCGTATCGGCGATGTCTCGTTCGTTGTTCCGGTAACAGTCAGCCGCAGCGCGCTGGGCACCTACTACGTTCAGGAGCGCGTTTCGCGCACCGTGGCGGGCGAAGTACGGGCGCAGGCGATTACCGGGGAGGATGCCAGTCGTAGCGGCAGTGCACAGTTGGCACCACGCCTGCAGTGGAAGCTCAGCGACATCGACACCCTCAACCTCAGCGCTTTTGTTCAAAGGATTGAAGGCCATGGCCAGTCCCAGCGGCATATTGAGGATCTGGTCGGAAGCCCCTCGACCACCGTGGACGACCAGTCCCAGACGCGCAGCGTCAGCGATTTGCAGCGCGCACAGTTGCAATGGCAGCGCAAATGGACTGACGGAACCAAGGTCGAACTCAAGGCGTTTGGTCAAGGCACGACGCGCGGCACCCTGGGGGAGTACACCGGCTGGCAGCGCGATGGCAGTTTTAGTCTGCAGCGGGTCTCGAATACCCAATTTGACGAGTCCCGAGCAAC
Organism: uncultured beta proteobacterium; assembly: GCA_903958915.1. Classification (GTDB taxonomy): domain Bacteria; phylum Pseudomonadota; class Gammaproteobacteria; order Burkholderiales; family Burkholderiaceae_C; genus Allorhodoferax. Next base: position 9,317 of record CAJBVC010000372.1, on the reverse strand, counting down.
GCTGGGTGGGCGCTGGAACCAGCCCATGGGCCAGGCGCATGCCCTGGCGGCGGGATGGGACGTGGAACGGCGCCAGCGGGACGAGTTGCGCCGGGTCTGGGACAACGGCGTTGAGCGTCAGGACATCTCTGACGGTGTTGCGTTCAAGGCACGTATCGAACGTGCCGCCGCTTTCGTGCAGGACGAATGGGCAATCAGTGACCGCTGGTCGGTGTTGCCGGGCGTGCGTGTGGAGGAAGTGGTGACCCGCAGTGGCGGCACTCTCCTGGAGATAGACAACCGTGCGCAGATCGTGGCACCGGTACTGCACGTGAATTTTCGGTTCGACCCCAAGGGCAAAGACCAGGTGCGTGCCAGTGTGACCCGCAGTTTCAAATTGCCCGATCTGGGCGCGCTGTTGGGGCGCTACATCGTGAACACCACCTACGAGCGCGACCAGTCCAACACGCCGATTGCGGCCGACCGTGCTGGCAACCCCAACTTGCGACCGGAACTGGCAACCGGTTTTGATCTGGCGTATGAGCACTATCCGGCCAGCGGCGGCGTGCTCAGCATTGGCCTGTTTCACCGTCGGATTGAAAACCTGATTCGCCAGAGCATCACACTGCAACAGCAGGACTGGCTGGCGCTGCCGCGCTGGGTGGCGCGGCCGGTGAACATTGGCGTTGCACACAGCACCGGACTGGAAGTGGAAATCAAGGGCCGGGCCGAGGAGTGGTTGCCACGCTGGTTTGAGCCCGACAGCGGCGTGCAACTGCGCTCGGCCTGGAATCTGTACCGCTCCGAGGTCGAGCAGGTCGACGGCCCCGACAACCGTCTGGAAGCGCAGCCGCCCTGGTCGGCCAACATGGGCGTTGATGTGCGGGTCAAGAATACCGGCTGGACGCTGGGAGCCAGTCTGGTGCTGCAGCCCGCCTACACCACCCAGCAGACCGACCGGCAGGTGGCACGGCGCAGTGCCCTGCGCACCCTGGATGCCTTTGCGGCCTGGAAGATCGACCGCGCTGCACAGTTGCGCATCGGCGTGGCCAATCTGCTGGCCCCCGACGCAGAGACGTCCAATGCGGTTGAAGATATTGACGGGTTTGCGGCGCGCAGTGCCACCCGGCGCAACAGCCTGCGCAGTATCAACGCCAGCCTGGTTGTCCGGTTCTAAAAACGCTACAACAATGATAGCACCTTACGCTTGCTGCACCTGCGCTACAGGCACGTTTGGCTTAAGAGTTTCCGAAGACGGCAGCCCACAATGCCTGCCCCGCAGAACGTTCGGTTTCCACGCGGGTAGCATCCACCTGCGTCGGTTCCTCGTTCAACCGTGCCGTGTGCTGGATCTGGCGCAACGTTCGGTAGGCACTGGACGCGTGCTCGCCCACCGGTGCCGGTAACAGGCCGCATTGCTGTGCCCGCACCAGCAAGGCAATATTGCCCACGTTGGCCAGCAGTTCCGGATGCCGGTGACCCTGCGACAGCACCAGGTACTGCACCGCAAACTCCACGTCGACCATGCCGCCCGGGCTGTGCTTGACATCAAATTGCGCGCCCCGCACCGGGTGGCTCGCAGCCACCTTGGTACGCATCTCGCCAATTTCCCGGCGCAGGCTATCGTTGTCACGCACCGCGCCAATCACGGTGGCGCGCACCGCATCAAAGCGTGACTGCATGGCTGACCCGCCCAGCACACAGCGCGCCCGCGTCATGGCCTGGTGCTCCCAGGTCCAGGCGGTATTGGAGCCGCGTTGCTGCTGGTAGTTGGCGTAGGCCTCAAAGCTGGTGATCAGCAGGCCCGAATTGCCGTTCGGGCGCAGCGCGGTATCGATCTCGTACAGATCGCCTTCCCCGGTCTTGACGGTGAGCCAGTTGATCAGCTTGCGCACCAGGGCACCATAGACCTCGCCGGAGCGCTCGTCTTCGTCGTCGTAGACAAAAACAATGTCCAGGTCGCTGCCATAGCCCAACTCTTTGCCGCCGAGCTTGCCGTAGGCAATGATGCCAAACTGGTGCTCCGCGCGATGCCGGTTCTTCAGCCGGCTCCAGCACCAGCGCGTGGTCACACGCAGCACGGCTTCGGCCAGTGCGCTCAAATCGTCGGCCACCTGCTCGACGGTGAGGCGCCCCTCGACATCGCGCGACAGCGTGCGGAACACCTCGGCGTGGTGGGCGCGGCGCAGCAGGTTGAGCAGACCTTCGTCGTCGTCTTCGGCGCTGGTTTGCAGAGCGGCCCGGCGGCGCTCGAGTTCAAGCTCAAAGTCAGCCGGGCTGAATCGCTCTTCCACCATGGCGACTTCCGCCAGCTCATCGATCACGCCCGGATGCTTGAGCAGGTAACGGGCTGGCCAGCGTGCGGCCCCCAGCATATGCAACAGACGCTCATGCACGGTGGGACGCTCCAGCAACAGTGCCAGGTAACTTTCGCGCCGCAGCAGGGGCTCGATCCAGTCGGCCAGCCGTACGGCGCCGTCCACACTGACGCGTCCTTCTTTCATCCACTGGGCGGTGCGCAGCACCAGCCGCGCCAGCCGGTCGCGCGAGCCTTCGCGCAAGGCCAGTACGCGAGGGTGCTCGCGCCAGCTGGCGACGCGCTCACCAAAGCGCCCATCGAGTTGCGCCAGCATCTCGTCGAAATCACCGGTGGCCATGGTTGTCGCGGGCGTTGCCTTGGTGCAGCCCTTGCAAGGTGCCTTCTCGCCGCCCAGGAGTGCATCGAACTCCTGCGCGACCAACTCCCGGTGGGCGTTGAGCACACTCAGAAATGCCGCGCTGCTGTCCTGGCCCATGGCCCGGGCAATCCAGCCCAGATCGGCGTCGCCGGTGGGTAGTACGTGGGTTTGCTGGTCATCCAGGTATTGGATGCGGTGCTCGACCTGGCGCAAAAAGACGTAGGCGCATCCCAGTGCATCGGCCGTGGTCTGGGACATCAGGCCCGCAGTCGCCAGGCGGTTAAGCGCACTCACCGTAGGGCGCGTGCGCAACTCGGGAAACTGGCCGCCGCGCACCACTTGCAGCAGTTGCACCGTGAATTCGATCTCACGAATCCCCCCACGCGACAACTTGACATCGTTGCTGCGCTCGGGTCGCCCGGCACTGCGTTTGGCGGCGTGGTCCCGAATTTGCTGGTGCAGGACCCGCAGCGAGTCGAACACGTTGTAATCCAGGTAACGGCGAAACACAAACGGCATCACCACGCTGCGCAGGTTCAATGCCGAGGGGGACCCCAGCACGTTCTGCGGCGCCACCACGCGGCTCTTGAGCCACGCAAAACGCTCCCATTCCCGACCCTGCACGTGTAAATACTCCTCCAAGGCGCCCAGGGAGACCGCCGGGGGGCCTGAGTTGCCATTGGGGCGCAACGCCAGATCGACCCGAAAGACAAAGCCATGTTCGGTGGTGTCGCCGACCAGCGCGTACATCGCGCGCACCAGTTTGCCAAAGTACTCCTGATTGGAAATGCGCCCCCTTCCATTGGCATCGCCAGCAGTGTCCCCATCGTGGTCGTAGATATAGATCAGGTCGATGTCGCTCGACACATTGAGCTCGCGTGCGCCGAGTTTGCCCATGCCCACAATACAGATGTTGGAGCGTTCTCCCTGCGGTCCCAGTGGGGCTCCGTGTTGGGCATCCAGCAATTGAAGACTCTGCTGGCAGGCCGCATCCAGGGCAAACTCGGCCAGCTCGGTCATGGCCGCAGTGACGCTGGAGAGACTCGCGCTGGCGTCACAGTCCGCGCATACCAGACGCTCGAGTACCAATTGGCGCGTGATGCGCAGTGCTGCGCCAGTATCCTCACCACTTTCGCGCAGCGTGGCAAAACACTTGTGCATGTCGTGCCGGTTTGGCAAGCCTGCGGCCAGTGTGTTCATTTGTTCTTCGTAGCGGCGGCGTATCCGTTGGGCGAAACGCGACTGGGCAGCCAGAGCCTGGCCACCATTGCGGGTCATAATTCCTGTCATAGATCCAACAAGCGAATGATTGAGACTTCACCTACTCCAACCCCACTGCTGAAAACAGTTGCAACTGTCGCCAAGTGGGTGTTGAGGCTGCTGGTGTCAGCGTGGCTGGTGTTGGCCATAGTCTGGGCGGGATTGCATTTCCTGATTGTGCCGCGAATCGCCGAGCTGCGTCCGTGGCTCGAACAGCAGGCCACGCGAGCATTGGGGGTACCGCTGCGCATTGGCACGGTTGTTGCGCGAACCAATGGCTTGATCCCTTCGATTGAATTCAACGAAGTGTTGCTGCTCGATGCGCAGGGACGCACCGCATTGCGGCTGCCAAGTGTGCAGGTAGCGCTGTCGCCACGGTCGGTGTTGGGCGGGGGGCTGGAGCAACTTTATATAGACAGCCCGGTGCTGGATGTGCGGCGCACCGCCGACGGCCAATTGTGGGTAGCCGGTTTGCTCGTTCGCGCCGGTCCCAGTGCAGACAGCCCGGCCCTGGACTGGCTGTTTGACCAGTTCGAGCTGGCCATTCGGCATGGCACCGTGACCTGGACCGACGAACTGCGCGGAGCACCGCCGCTGACAATGACCGAAGTGGATTGGGTGCTGCGCAACCGGCACAACACCCATGCCATGCGTCTGGATTTCACGCCATCGGCCCATTGGGGTGAGCGCATCACGGCTGCCGGCATTTTCAAGCAGCCCCTGTTGTCGCGGCATGCGGGCCGCTGGCAGGATTGGACGGGGCAGCTGTTTGTGGATTTTTCCCACATTGAACTGAACCACTTGCGTCGCTATGCCGACATCGGCGTCGATGTGGAGCATGGTACCGGGGCGGTGCGGGCCTGGCTGGAGGTGGATCGCGGCCGCCCGGTGAGCACCACTGTCGACCTGGCGCTCAAAAACGTGCAAGTGGGCGTAACCGAGAAGCTGGAGGATCTGCAGTTTCGCTGGGTGGCTGGTCGGTTGGGTGTGCGCTCGGTCGATGGTGGGGTTGAACTGTCCACCCGTGCCCTGGAGTTTGATACGGGTGACGGCCTGCACTGGCCGGGTGGCAATCTGCGCGTGGCCTGGTTCGAGGGAGATGCCCGCAATCCGCCGCACGGGAATCTGGAGGCGGATCGGCTCGACTTCGCCGCCCTTGCGGAGATCGCCCAGCGCCTGCCGTTGGGGGACGCGTGGCATGGGCGACTGGCCGGGTTGCGTCCGCGTGGCCTGGTCAGAAAACTTGAAGGCTCCTGGCAAGGCCCGCCTGCTAACCCCGTGCGTTACGCCGCTCAAGGGCGCATTGAGCAAATGGCCATTGCCGCCGACCCTGGCGTAACCGGGATGCGGCCCGGTTTTCAGGGGCTGGATCTGGATTTCGATCTGACCCAGACGGGTGGCACGGCCCGTTTCAACTTGAACGGGAGGTTGCTGGCACCCCTGACCTTCGATGACCCGCAACTCGTGTTCGAGCGACTTGCGGGCGATCTCCAGTGGAAGCGCGAAGGGACGCAAACCACGCTCAACGCCACCAATGTGCAATTTGCCAATGCCGACGCCCAAGGCGAACTGCAAGCCAAATGGCGATCTGGCGGCAGTGGCGTCTCGCGGATGGGCGTGCTGGATTTGACCGGTAGCCTGAGTCGGGCGGAGTTAAACCGCGTACACCGCTATTTGCCTACCGGAATCGACAAGGGCGTGCGCGACTACGTGCGCGATGCGGTGCTGGGGGGTACGGGCTCCGGTGTACGGTTTCGTGCCAAGGGCGACCTGGCCGATTTTCCATTCACTGATCCCCGCAAGGGCGAGTTCCGCATTGCAGCCGAGCTGCAAAATGCCAGCTACGCCTATGTTCCGGCGAGCGTGCTGCCCAAGGGCAGTTTGCCCTGGCCGAGCCTGGCGCAGGTATCGGCCGATTTTCTGATCGATCACAACAGCTTGCACATCAAGTCGGCGCGCGCAATGACGGCCGGTGCAGGCAGTCTGCAAGTGATCAAGGCGGACAGCAGCATCAGCAATTTGTACAGCGCTGCGCAGTTGGTCGTCAATGCCGAAGGCCGGGGCGCTTTGGCCGACATGGTCGGTCTGGTCAATGGTTCTCCCCTGGGGGAGATCACCAGCCACGCGCTGGCGCAGACCAGTGCTGGCGGTCCGGCAGACTTTCGTTTCAAGCTCGCACTGCCGCTGGCCAACCCGGAGCGCGCAACCGTCCAAGGCGGTCTTACCTTGCCAGGTAACGATGTGCAGATACGGCCCGACACTCCGCGCCTGAGCCGCGCACGCGGTGCCATTGCCTTCTCCGACACCGGGTTTTCGGTCACCGGTGTGCAGGCACGAGCGCTCGGTGGCGAGGTGCGCATTGAAGGCGGTCTCAACACCAAGTCACCGGCCCAGTTGATGCGTATTCAGGGAAGCGCAACCGCGGAAGGGCTGGGCGAGGCCCACGAATTGGGACTGGTTGCGCGACTGGCCAAGTATGGCAGCGGAGCCACCCCCTATTCCGCAACACTGGGCTTGCGTGCGGGGGTTGCCGAGTTACAGGTCAACACCAGTCTGGCGGGAATGGCATTGAATTTGCCAGAGCCTTTTCGTAAGACTGCGCAGGCGCTTCTGCCTCTGAGGCTGGAAACTTCCGCCCTGCGCCCGGAGGCAACGGGGGCCTCCAAGCCTGCGCTGCAGGACCAGTTGCTGCTCGAGGTGGGTACGTTGGCCAGCGTTCGCTATGTGCGTGATGTGTCCGGAGCAGACGCCCGGGTGTTGCGCGGCGCCATTGGTGTGGGCCTGTCGGCGGATGAGTCTGCCGTGCTGCCTGAGCGCGGTGTGGCTGCCAATATCCAGGTTGGAGTGCTGGATGTGGATGCCTGGACCCAGGTGCTGTCGCAAACCTCGGATGTACCGGCAGGCACAAGCGCTTCCACTGCATCGGCGCAAAGCCTGACCCAGACCTATCTACCCGACAGCCTGGTGGTTCGCGCCCAGACACTGGCCTGGGGGGGGCGCAGATTCAACCGGGTGCTGGCCGGTGGCGGACGCGACGGGCTGCTGTGGCGCGCCAACGTGGATGCCACCGAGCTCAATGGTTATCTGGAATACCGACAGTCGCTCGGTCCCCAGGCCGGCCGCCTTTATGCGAGGCTGGCGCGTTTGTCGGTGGCCCCCAGCGCCGCGCAGGAGATGGAGAACATTCTGGACGAGCAGCCTGCCAGCATCCCGGCGATGGACATTGTGGTGGAGGACTGCGAACTGCGCGGCAAAAAGCTCGGGCGGGTCGATATCGAAGCGGTCAACCTGGTCGCCATCGGCGGCAAGGATGCGAGCCGCGAGTGGCGGCTCAACCGCTTTGACATCACCACACCGGAAGCTTCGCTCAAGGCCAGTGGCAACTGGACCGATGTGGTGTCGCTGTCCGAGCCTCCAGCCGGCAAATCCATCAAGGAGCGTCGCCGCACCGCCATGAAGTTCGTGCTCGACATTTCGGACGCCGGCGCTTTGCTGGACCGCTTTGGCATGCCAGGGGTACTGCGCAAGGGCGAGGGCAAGATCGAAGGGCGGGTGGGGTGGATGGGCTCGCCCATCACACTGGACTACGCCAGCATGGGCGGCAACTTCAATATCAATGTGGAGACCGGGCAATTCCTGAAGGCCGACCCCGGCATCGCCAAGCTGCTCGGTGTGCTCAGCCTGCAGTCGCTGCCACGGCGTTTGGCGCTGGATTTCCGGGATGTCTTTACCGAAGGTTTTGCCTTTGACTTTTTGCGTGGCGATGTGGCCATTGAGCAGGGGATCGCACGCACCAACAATCTGCAAATGAAGGGCGTCAACGCGGCCGTGTTGATGGAAGGGCAGGCCGATATTGCCAAAGAAACGCAGAGTATCAAGGTGGTGGTGGTGCCGGAAATCAACGCCGGCAGCGCATCGCTCATCGCCTCCACCATCAACCCACTGATTGGCTTGTCCACCTTCCTGGCGCAACTCATTTTGCGCAAACCGCTGATGGAGGCGGCAACCCAGGAGTTTCTGGTCGACGGCACCTGGGTCGATCCCCGAGTGACCAAAGTTGAGCAGCATGCGACTCCACCCGCCCCAACGAAGGAATTGAAATGAAAGTCGCCGCATTGCAAATGGTGTCCACTGCGGACGTGAAAAAGAATATGCAGCAGGCCATGACCCTGCTGGAAGAATCGGCTGCGCTCGGCGCGGAGCTGGCGGTCCTGCCGGAGTATTTTTGCCTGATCGGTCAAAACGATGCCGACAAACTGGCGATTCGTGAACCCTTTGGCAAAGGCCCGTTGCAACAATTCCTGTCCCACGCGGCCCAGTCTCTGGGTCTTTGGGTTGTGGGGGGCACCCTGCCTCTGCAAGCGATGCAGGAGGACCGGGTTTACAACAGTAGTCTGGCCTACAACCCGCAGGGCCAGTGCGTGGCCCGTTACGACAAGATTCACCTGTTCCGTTTTGACAATGGGCAGGAAGCGTACGACGAGTCGCGTGTCCTGACCGCGGGATCGGCTCCCGCAAGGTTTGCCCTGCCGTCGCGCGACGGCCATGAGTGGCAAGTGGGTTTGAGCGTGTGTTACGACCTGCGTTTTCCCGAGTTGTACCGGCACTATGCCACCGAAGGGGTGGACCTGATACTGGTGCCGAGCGCATTTACCTACACCACGGGGTCGGTCCACTGGGAGGTTCTGCTGCGCGCGCGCGCCATCGAGAACCTGGCATATGTGGCGGCTGCAGCACAGGGGGGAACGCATCCGAATGGTCGCCGCACCTGGGGCCAGTCGCTGCTGATCAATCCCTGGGGGCAGGTGCTGGCGCAGCGCGCCCAGGAGCCGGGTGTGGTGTGCGCAGAACTCGATTGCGGGCAACTGGCGCACCACCGCACCCAGTTGCCAGCCCTGCTACACCGTGTTCTCTGAGGTCATTGGGCGCTATGAAAACAGGAGCTGCTCACGCACGTTGCATAAGCGTGAAAGGCCTATTTCGCTACAAATTGTCTGCGGTGTGCCGCACCCTTGCGGCGGCGCTCTCCTTGGGACTGTTGCTGGTGCTCGGGGCCTGTTCCAGTGCCCCCGTGCGTGGACCGACCGCGCCAGCCGTTCCTGTGCCTGAGCGGACCACCACGCGCGATGAGCTTCCCTCATTCGGCGAGGCGGAGGGGGCTGCCACGTTGATTCGGGGAAAAAGCCGCTGGGTACCTGCAGCGTGGTCTGATCTTGCCGGCCTTGGGGAGGACGCGCTGTTCGAAGCCTGGAACGCGTGGCTCAGAAGCTGCGAGCGTCCCGCGCCGCCCTATGCGGCCCTGTGCAGCGACGTGCGATTGTTGAGCATTGCCGATGCGTCCGCGCAGCGCGAGTGGTTGCAACAACGGGTGCGTCCGTACCGCGTGGAATCGCTGCAAGG
>CAJBVC010000371.1 GCA_903958915.1 uncultured beta proteobacterium | reverse complement strand
GTCTCCCAGACCTCGGTGGTGAGTGTGCCGCGCACGGCACGCGCGTTTTCGCGGGCTGCGCCCAGGCAGGACAAAATGGAGGATGGATTGCTCTCGTCCTTGACCATGAAGTCCATCACCTCACGGGCCTGAATCGCGCCATAGCGCTCGGTGTAGGTAGACAGCAATTCGCTGATGGACAGCAAGCCTTGCCAGCCCACTTGGGCCACGGCGTCGGATTGCGGCAGCAAAGCGGTCTGGTAGTTCACATCCAGCATGCGTGCGGTGTTCTCGGCCCGCTCGGTGTAGCGGGACATCCAGAAAAGATGGTCTGCGGTGCGTGACAACATGCTATGCCTCCAAAATCCAGGTATCTTTGGTGCCGCCACCTTGCGACGAATTAACCACCAGCGAGCCGTCTTTCAACGCCACGCGGGTCAGACCGCCGGGCACCATTTGCACGGTTTTCCCACTGAGCACATAGGGCCGCAAATCAATGTGGCGTGGCGCAATGCCACTCTCCACAAACGTGGGGCAGCTCGACAGGCTAAGCGTAGGCTGAGCGATGTAGCCACTGGGGTTGGCCAGAATGGCCTTGCGGAAATCTTCAATCTCGGCAGTGGTGGACGCTGGCCCGACCAGCATGCCGTAGCCACCCGCCCCGTGTACTTCTTTCACGACCAGGTCTTTCAAATTCGCCAGGGTGTACGCCAAGTCGTCTTTCTTGCGGCACATATAGGTGGGCACGTTGTTCAGGATGGGCTTTTCGCCCAGATAGAACTCGATCATCTGGGGCACGTAAGGGTAGATGGACTTGTCGTCTGCCACACCGGTACCCACACCATTGCAGATGGTCACATGGCCGGCGCGGTAGGCATTGAGCAATCCGGCGCAGCCCAGTGTGGAGTTAGACCGAAACGCTGTGGGGTCCAGAAAATCGTCGTCTACCCGGCGGTAGATCACATCGACCCGGCGCGGCCCGCGTGTGGTGCGCATGTACACAAAGTTGTCCTTGACGAAAAGGTCCTGGCCTTCGACCAGCTCCACGCCCATTTGTTGGGCCAGGAAGGCGTGCTCAAAGTAGGCACTGTTGTACATGCCGGGTGTGAGCACCACCACCGTCGGCTCGGCGGTGGTCTCGGGGCTGCTGGCACGCAGCGTCTCCAGCAACAAGTCAGGATAGTGTGCTACGGGCGCCACCCGGTGGGCGTTGAACAGCTCAGGGAACAGCCGCATCATCATCTTGCGGTCTTCCAGCATGTAGGAGACACCGCTGGGCACACGCAAGTTGTCTTCCAGCACGTAGTACTCGCCCTTGCCGTTGGCGTCCGGTGCGCGCACGATGTCGATGCCCGAGATTTGCGAATAGATGTTGTTGGTGACGTCCACGCCCATCATCTCGGGGCGGAACTGGGCGTTGTTCTCGATCTGTTCACGCGGCACGATGCCGGCTTTGATGATCTCCTGCTCGTGGTACACGTCGTAGATAAAGCGGTTCAGGGCGGTGACGCGTTGCACCAAGCCTTTTTCCATGCTGGACCACTCGTGCGCCGGGATGATGCGGGGAATCAGGTCGAACGGAATAAGGCGCTCGGTGCCCGCACCGTCTTCATCTTTCTCACCGTACACCGCAAAGGTGATGCCGACGCGGCGGAAAATCATCTCGGCCTCTTCGCGCCGCTTGGCCATCATGTCGCCGGGTTGGCGGGCCAGCCAGGCGTCGTAAATCTTGTAATGGTCCCTGATCTGCTCGCCCTTGCTGAAAAACGCATAGGGCAATTGGGTGTACATCTCGTCGAACTTCTGCATAACCTCTCTCCTGTAACCTTTCTGGCCCAACCGTATCGCGGCTTAGCCCTCCAACACAACTTAGCAAGGATCGCGCCACACAGCGGCTCCAACCCTGGCACCAATAACGACATACCAGGCACCACTATGGCACATGGTGATGCCAGTAGCGCAGGCTTTGAACGCGCATGCACGCACTATTTTGGGGCTGCCAGGATTGCCAGGTATACGCACCGCAATGGGGCGAATCCACAACCTTAACCTGGCGCTCCTGCAACCGCGCCAAAACGACCGGGGCCGGGTGCCCAAAACGGTTGCGGTAACCGGTCTGCACGATGCCAACCTGGGGTGCTACCGCGTCGAGGAATGCCGCGCTGCTGGAGGACTTGCTGCCATGGTGGGGAACCAAGAGCACGTCAGACTTCAGGCCAGTCCCCACGCCGGCCACCAACAACGCCTCCTGCGGCTGCTCGATATCCCCCGCCAGCAAGGCGGTGCGCACGCCGTTTGTAATGCGCAGAACGCACGACATGGCGTTGGATTTGGTCGGTGCATCGTAATCGGCAGCTTGCGGGTGCAGGATGTCAAATTGCACGCCATCCCACTCCCAGTGCTGACCGGCCACGCAGCGCTGCGCCGGGCGCTGGACCTGCAACAGGTTACCCGCCTCAATAGAGCTGAGCAATTCGGCCTGGGGTTGCATGGTCAGCACCGCACTGGCGCCGCCGACGTGGTCCATGTCGCGATGACTCAGCACCACTGTGTTCAGCCGCGTATGCAGAGTCTGGAGCAGCGGCACCAGCACGCGGTGGCCAGCGTCGCTCTCCAGACTGAAGCGCGGCCCGGCGTCATACAGCATCGCGTGGTTGGCGGTGCGCACCAGCACGCCATTGCCCTGGCCAATGTCGGCGGCCAGCAGTTCGAATTCGCCCGCTGGCGGCAGCGGCGCGCGCCACAGCAGCACCGGCAAGAGCAAAGGCGCACCCATCACCCGCATGGACCAGGACCAAGGCATCACCAGCACCACGCCACCCAAAACCCCAGCAGCACCGACCCACCACGGCGGCACTGCCACCGTTACCGCCGCCCACGGCATGGATGCCAGCCACTGCAAGTAGGCAAACAGCCAGCCAATAGCACCGGCAGCAGCATCCCACAACGCGGGCAGCAAAACGCCCAGCATGGCCAGCGGCGTAACGATGAGTGTGATCCACGGAATAGCCAAGGCGTTGGCCGCCAGCCCCACCACCGATACCTGGCCAAACAGCAGCAAGGTCAAAGGTGTCAGCGCAACGGTAATGACCCACTGCTGTCTTAGCCCCGATGTAATATGGTCTTTTATGCCACTAGCCCTCGTGGAATAAGCCTCACTAGCTCCTGAATCTGTAGCAAACAGCACACCGACCGCCACAAAGCTCAACCAGAACCCAGCTTGCAACAATGCCCAGGGGTCGACCGCCACCACCACAGCACAAGCCAGCATCCATACGTGTGACCAAGGCCAGCGGGCACCCGACAGGCGCAGCAGAGCCACCGTGGCCAACATCAGGCAGGTGCGCTGCGCGGGCACGCCCCAACCGGAGAACACCGCATAGGCCGTGGCCAGCAGAACGCCACCGATGAGCGCGGCGCTGGGTGCTGGCACTGCCACGCAAAGCGCACCCGCACGCCGCCACAGCCAGCCAACGGCCAATGCCGCGCCCCAGGCGAACATGGTGATGTGCAGGCCCGAGATGGAGACCAGATGGGCAACCCCGGTCGCCCTGAATACATCCCAGTCCACCCGGTCAATGGCGGCCTGGTCGCCCACCACCAATGCGGCAATCATCCCGGCAAACTGGCGCTGCGCCACCTGCCTGTAAATCTGCTCACGCACGGTCTGGCGGGCCAGCGTTACCGGGTGACGCCAGGTCTGCACCAGGCGCACCGGCACCGGGTCTTTTGCGCTGGCGCGCACATAGCCGGTGGCCTGCACGCCCTGCTCCCACAGCCAGAGTTCGTAGTCAAAGCCATGGGGGTTGCGGCTGCCGTGCGGCGCCTTGAACCGAAGTGTCATTTCCCAGCGCTCGCCCGCTTTCACGTCACCGGGCTGGCGGTTCAGCACGGCCACGGGGACCGCGGCCTCGCCGGCTTTGGTGCTGTCGGCATCGCCCACCACGGCCGGGCCTGCCGAAAACGCGCCGCCATACCAGCCCACGTCCATCAGCGGCGGCACGTGGATGGGCTGATCATTCAAATTGGCCGATTCCACCTCCAGCCTGAAGCGCAAGCCACTCTCGTTGCGCTGGGGCAGGTTGGCTACTACGCCGGTGACGCGCAAGTCGCGCCCCTCCAGCGCCGGGTCTAGTGTGTCGGCCAAATACACAGTGGCACGCAGTCCGGTGGCGCCAAAACCAAGCAAACCCAGAGCCGCTAGTGCAAAAACCAGTCGCCAGCCAATCGCTATGTTTTTAATAGCTGCCAAGGCATATATGACGGGGGCTAGAAGCACAATTGATGCATAGACTTCTCTGTCCCACAGCGCAGGCTGCTGCAACTGCAGCGCTGAGCCCAGCACGCACCCCAACAACGCCACAAACAGGGTTCGGGCGTGGCCATTGGACGCAAAAGGTGCGCTGAGCATGCAGCCATGCTAAGGCCTACAAGGGTGGCGCAAGAATTGCTTGCTACTATGCCAACACAGCTTCTAACCAATGCTGCGATTATTTTCCCTGCGATTCCACGAGAACCACCATGTCGATCCACGCTGCACTCAACCACGTAACCCATTACACCTATGACCGCCTGGTGGCGCTATGCCCTCAAACTGTGCGCCTGCGCCCTGCACCGCTCTGCCGCAGCAAGATCATTTCCTATTAACTGAAAGTGGAGC
>CAJBVC010000370.1 GCA_903958915.1 uncultured beta proteobacterium | reverse complement strand
GTAGTTTGCTTGCTTACGGATACACGGGGTTTGGCCAGTGGCGGTGCGTCCAGGCCCAGAGCGTTCTCCAGTGCATTGATCGCGTTGTGCGTGTAGTCCAGCATGCGTTGCAGGCCGGGTACCGAGCGGCGGCAGGCAATGTAGCCAAAACCCAGATTGTCGCCGTACCCACTGATGGTGATGTTGAGCGCCAGGTAATGCGTGGGGATGGAAACCGGGTAAATTTCGTCCAGTCGCGCGCCGTTGAGGTACAGCGTGTCTTTGGGTCCGGGCACATTGGAGATCACCAGGTTGAACAGGGGGTGCTTCTCGGCCGTGCCCATCACCATGCCGGCGCCAAACGGTGAGATCGACGCAATGCCATGCGCCATTTTCTGCAGGCGCGGCATTTTTGTCAGGCGTTCCTTGGCTTCGGAAGTGGAGGCCACAATTTTCTTGAGGCGTTTGAGCGGATCAGCAATGTTGGTTGCGAGGTTTGCCAGCAGCAGCGACACCTGATTGCCCCCCACATTGGTCTCGCCATGCAGTGACACCGGCACCATGGCCACCAGCGGTTTCTTGGGCAGTTTGTTTTGCGCAAGCAGGTATTCGCGCAGGGCGCCAGCACAAATGGCCAGCGTGACATCGTTCACGGTGGCGCCGCTGGCCTCGCCAATGCGCTTGAGGCGTGCCAGCGAATACGACTGGGACGCAAAGCGGCGAGACCCGGAAATTTCCACATTGAACGGCGTGGGTGGGGCCTGAAAGGGCAGGGCGGCGGCACCTTCAGCGTAGGTGGCACGCGCAATATCCCAAAGACCACTGCCAATGCCAGGCAAAATTTCCCTGCCCGCACGAGCGGCATTCTTCAGTTGCTGCATCAGGCCTGGTGCTGCCGTCTTGCCGCGCCCCGCAGGGTGGTGCGAAAAAGTCTGGGCCCAAAGGGGCGGTTTGTCCTCCCCGGCAGTGCGTGACAGCCCCTGGGCGGTCATCTTGGCGCCCGTGACTCCGTCAATCAGCGCGTGGTGCATCTTGGTGTAGGTAGCAAAGCGGCCACCGGGGAGCCCTTCAATGACGTAGGTTTCCCACAGGGGCCGGTTTCGGTCCATCAGGTTGCCGTGGATGCGCGACACCATCGCCAGCAACTCGCGAATGCGTCCCGGCTGGGGCAGGGCAACATGGCGCAGGTGGTAGTCCAGCTCGAACTCCTGGTCCTCCTCCCAGTACCACACGCCCATCCGCAAGACTGGTCGCAGGTTGAATGGCGCCACCGCCTGTGGATATTTGCTCCAGGCTGCGAGCATCTTGTGGATGAAGTCTGATCCCGCTCCCGGTGGCGGCGTATGGATATTGAGCCCGGCCACGTGCATGGGCTGGTTACGCGTTTCCATCCACAGAAATGCAGAATCGGTGGGACTCAAGGCTTGCATTGCAGGTGCTCCTGAAAGTTACGTGGGCTGTCCTACCAAAGCATAGCGCTGGGCGTTGTCCTGCAGCCATTGCTCTGACGCAGTGGTGTCCTGCTGGCGCGGGTGGAAGTCCGGGGCGAGGTAGGCGCGCCACATCGCGCGATTGCCACGGATCATGCCATCCTTGGAGAACAACAGGCGGGCGGCGCTGGCCCAGGTGCTCCACTTGAACAGGCTTCCATCGTGCCACAGGTTGCGAATCGTCTGGCGAGTGATGTCCAGCGCAAACATGGTGGTGATGTAGCGCAACATGCGCACGCGCCAATCGTAAGAGCCTCCCAGTGCGACATACATGTCATACGCAGTGCTGCAGTGCTCGGCCTCTTCGGCGGCATGCCACATCCAGAGCGTCTGTAAGCGCGGCTCACAACCCTCCAATGCCTCCGGGTGGCGGAACATCCAGTCGGCAAACATGGCGGTAATGTGCTCGGTGGCGGCCGTAGCGGCTACATGCATGCGCACGTCGAGGTGGGCATGCTGCTGCATCCGCTTGGCTGCCCGGGGCTCCAGGGTGTTTCTGAAACCCAGCGCTTGCAGGTGCCCATTGAACAGGGCGTGGATGCGTCGATGGGTGGCTTCCTGGCCTACAAAACCCTGCACTTCCACAGCCAGCCGCTGCTTCTCTGATTCTGGCAGTGCCTTCAACCCGGCACGCACCGAGTCCATGAAATACTGCTCGCCCACTGGAAAACTCATCGACAGCGCGCTGAAAAAGGCCGAGCGGAAAGCGTCGCCACCATTCCATCGGGCTGGGAACGGCGTGGTGAGGTCAATCAACAGTTTGCGGACCACCAGTTGTGTCATGGCGTAGTTTCCTTTTTGACGCTGAGCGCGCGCAGTTGCTCTGCAACCCATTGGATCACGGGTCGATGCATACACATCTCCACGTGGCCGATGCCTTCAAAAACGACGGGCTTGATGCCTTCCAGCACTTGTGCGCGCTGCGGGCACACGATGTTGTCCTGTGGGGTGATGGCGATTTGCACCAGGCTGCGGGTGGCCTCGGATTCGGCCGCCGCAAGCTCAGCAAGCCAGGCGCTTTGCCACAACATCTGCCGCCCGTTGGTGGTGGTTGCACCCTTGGCCAGCACGGTGCCGGCATGGGGTGTGCCCAGGGTCAGTACCTGCGCGACGGCTGCTGTGCCATAGGCGCGCTTCCAGGCGCGGATGGCAAGGCCTCCCATGCTGTGGCCGACCAGAGCGACTTTCCGCTGCCCGGTGTGCGCTTGCAAGGCCTCCACCGCCGCCTGCACGATGGGTGCGTACCGGTCGATCGAACCAAACAGGGGTTCCAGGTTGACAGCGAACACCGCATGGCCCTGGGCACGCAAGGCATTGGCAATGTCATCCCAGATGCGGTGGTTGCACATATAACCATGCACCAGGACGACCGGGACTCGGTGCTCCCCCACGCTGGTCGCTGGCAGGACGGTGGGTGTGCCCAGGCTCCACGGCTGACGCAGGATGAACACCACAATGCCGGCCCGGAACTCGCCAACAACGGAGCGAATCCAGTGCATGAATGGCTCGCCCGGCGCGCGCGACACCAGCGCCGACACGGTATCGATCAGCAGCATCGACACGAACG
>CAJBVC010000369.1 GCA_903958915.1 uncultured beta proteobacterium | reverse complement strand
TTGAGCTGCTTGCGCTGGTGGGCGTAGTCGGGCACCACCGAGCGCACCGTTTCCCAGAACTGCGGGCTATGGTTCATCACCCGCAAGTGGCTGAGTTCGTGCACCACCACATAGTCGATCACATCCTGCGCAAAATGGACCAGGCGCCAGTTCAGCCGTATCGAGCCATCCACCTTGGCACTGCCCCAGCGTGTGTGGGCACTGCTCAGGCTCAGTTTCTTCCATTGCACTTGCAACTGCGGCGCAAAGTGGTTCAGGCGTTGCTGGAAATTGTCTTTGGCCTGGCGCATCAGCCAGGCCTGCACCGCATCCCGGATCTGGTGCGGCTCGGCGGTCAGCGACAGTCCCACTTTGAGCGTTCTTAGCCCGTCCGCCGCCGTCGCGCTCAGTTGCGCACCCGCACCCACAAACACGTGCGCGGGGTCGAGTTGCAATGCCACCAGTTCACCCAGGAAGGGCAGATTTGTGCCATCGCGCCATTCCAGGCGTAAACCATCCTGCCTGGCCTGGCGCTCTTGCATCTCTTCAAGCTTGCGCACAATCCAGACGGCTTTTTCCTGCAGCGCAGCCTCCACTTCGTAAAGCGGAGTCCAGCGGGGTGCTCGCACCACCAGGCCATCGGGCCCGACCGCAAACCCGATCGTGCGTCGGCGCGCTCGCTGAAACCGGTAACCCACCGTCGCGTTCAACAGGCGCACCTGCCGATCGGTGTGGGGGTGCTGGAAGGTTGATTTTGCTACTGTTTTAGGAGCTGGGTACGCACTATCCACGGGTGCGGGGGCCTCAAACAGGTCCAAGGTATAGCGCAGCAGGCTTTTCATGAACTACTGTTGGTAGGCCTCGGGGTCAAGGCGTCGCATTTCGGCCTCGATCCAGTCTTCAACTTCCTGCATCAACTCCTTGTGGTGCCGCCCCACACTCGGAATGGGCTTGCCGATGGACACATCGACCACGCCCGGTGTCTTGAGAAACGCCTTGCGTGGCCAGCACTTGCCCGAGGTCACCGCGATCGGGATGACCGGCGCTCCAGTTTGCACGGCCAGACGGGTACCACTGGTCTCATACGCCCCTTTTTCACCACGCTCAACCCGCGTGCCCTCGGGAAACATGATGATCCAGACACCCTGCGCCAAGCGCTCCTTGCCCTGCTCCACCACGCGCCGGAACGCCTGTGTTTTAAGGCTGCGATCAATGTGGATCATGTCCAGGCGGCCAATCGACCAGCCGAAAAACGGCACGTACAACAACTCTTTCTTGAACACGTAGGCCAGCGGGTGCGGCATGATGGCCGGCATGAGAAAAGTCTCAAATGTGGACTGGTGTTTGACCAGCAGTACGGCCGGGCTTTTCTCTCCCTGCGGCAAATTCTCCATCCCCGCAATGCGCGTCTGGATGCCCAGAATGACCCGCGCCCCGCGCACGCTCAACGAGAGCCAGGCGGCGGCGATGCGATACACCGTCGCTTGTCGCACCCCGAGAAACGATGCGATCAGAATGGCCAGTGTGTACGGAATCACCGTCACTGCCATCCAGAGCAAGTGCGCGATCGAGCGAATGGCAGACATCAGTGCATCGGAGTGTCCGGGCGATGCGCCTGATCATCGGGGGCTTCACGCCGGGTCAGAAAGTCCGCAAACGCCGCCAGATCCAGATGCACCACGGTGTTGGGTGGAAATCCTTCGGGCAGTGGTTTGCCACGTAAAGCTGCTCCCTTGCCCGTCAGCACCAGATGCGGCTCGCACCCCGCGGCGACACACGCAATGAGGTCTCGGACCGAGTCCCCAACGGCGGGGACCCCTTTGAACTCCAGCCCATACCGTTCGCCGATCTGTTCAAACAGACCTGGCTCCGGCTTGCGGCAGCGGCACCCCTCATCAGGCGCGTGCGGACAGTAAAAAATCGCATCCACGCGCCCCCCCACGGCTGCAAGCATGGTGTTCATTTTGGTGTGCATGTCATTGAGGGTGGCCACATCAAACAGCCCCCGACCCAGCCCCGACTGGTTGGTTGCAATCACCACGTGCCAGCCGGCATGGTTCAGACGCGCAATCGCCTCCAGCGCCCCAGGCAACGGCTGCCATTCTTCGGGCGACTTGATGTAGTCGGTGCTGTCGACATTAATGGTGCCGTCGCGATCAAGGATGACCAATTTCATAACGGGCCTAACTAGCTAAGCGGGAAAGGTCCGCGACACGGTTCATGGCGGTGTGCAAAGCCTTGAGCAGACCCAGGCGGTTTAACCGCAGATCCGGCGCCTCGGCGTTGACCATCACACCGTCAAAGAACGCATCCACCGGCGCACGCAACGCCGCAAGTGTTTTCAGCGAAGCCGTGTAGTCGCCCGCATCAAACTGCGCATTGGCCGTGGGCGTCGTTGCACGCATGGCCGCGTAAAGAGCTTTTTCTGCCGGCTCCTGCAACAGGTCCTCGCTGATATGCCCGTCGGCCTCCGGGACCTTCTTCAGGATATTGCTGATGCGCTTGTTGGCAGCGGCCAGCGCGGCGGCCTCCGGCAATTCCGCAAAGGCACGCACGGCAGCCAGGCACTTCGGTATTTCACCCCACTGGGGTCGCACACCGATGACTGCATCAACCTCCTGGGCGGTAAAGCCCTGCTCGCGCAGATAACCCGCAACGCGCTCGTATACAAAGTGAAGCACCTGATCATTGCTCAACTTGGCATCGGGTAGCAGGGTGCCGAACTGTGCAGAGGCCAGGGCGATCACTTGCTGCAGATCTAACGCAAGCCCGCGCTCCACCAACATGCGTATCACACCGAGGGCATGGCGGCGCAATGCAAACGGATCCTTGTCGCCACTGGGCAGGTTGCCGATGCCGAACATGCCCACCAGGGTCTCCAGCTTGTCGGCCAGCGCCACCACCACACCCACGTCATTGCGCGGCAGGGAGTCGCCCGCAAAGCGGGGCTTGTAGTGGTCTTCCACGGCAAATGCAATGTCCTGCGACTCGCCATCGTGGCGCGCGTAGTAGCCACCCATGATGCCCTGCAGTTCGGGGAACTCGCCCACCATGTCGGTAAGCAAGTCGGCCTTGGAAAGCTGCGCCGCCACGTCCGCTGCTCTGGATAAAGCTTCACCGCCCAGTTGCGAACCTAACGCCCTGGCGATGGCACGTACGCGCTCGACCCGTTCGCCCTGCGTCCCCAGTTTGTTGTGGTACACCACCTTGGACAGACCTTCGACGCGGGAGGCGAGCGTCCTCTTGCGGTCCTGGTCAAAGAAAAACTTCGCATCGGCCAGGCGCGGGCGCACCACCCGCTCGTTACCCCCGACCACGGCACTCGCATCCTCGGGCGAAATATTGCTGACCACCAGAAACTGGTGTGTCAGCTTGCCGTCCGCAGCGAGCAGGGGGAAATACTTCTGGTTGGCCTTCATGGTCAGAATCAGACACTCCTGAGGCACCTCCAGAAACTCCTTCTCGAAGGTGCACACCAGCACGTTGGGGCGCTCCACCAGCGCAGTTACCTCATCCAGCAAGGCGTCGTCCTCAATCGGGCGAACACCGTTGCCGATGCGCGCCGCTGCCGCATCGAGCTGGCGCGCGATCTCGGCCTTACGCTGCGCAAACGAAGCCATCACCGCGCCATCACGGGCCAGAGTTTCCGCATAGTGGTCGGCATCGACCAGCACCACTGGCGACACGGCCGCTTCAAAACGGTGGCCCTGCGTCGTATTGCCGGCGCGCAAGCCCAGCACCTTGACTGGCACCACGGTCTGTCCATGCAGTGCCACCAGCGAGTGGGCGGGCCGCACAAAATTGACGCTGGTCCAACCGGGCAAGGCGCAGTCGGACTCTAGTTGGTAGGTCATCACCTTGGGGATGGGGAGTTTGGCAATCGCCTCTTCCACCGCTTTCTGCAGGCCGGTTTCCAGGGTGGCTCCGGTGACGAGGCTGTCGTAAAACAGCGCCTCGGCCTTGCCGTCCGGTGCGCGCTTGAGCGATGCCACTGCGGCCACCGGGTCGGATACATCGGCACCCAGTGCCTGCAGTTTCTTGAGCAGTGCCTGCGTTGCCTGACCGGATGCATCCAGCCCGACGGACACCGGCATGAGCTTTTGTTGCACGGCCTTGTCACTGGCCTTGCCAAGCACCTTTGTAATGTGGGCAGCCAGGCGACGTGGCGTGGCGTAGGCGGTGGTGATGGAATTCGGGTCGGTCAGGCCCATGGACTGAAGTTGCTGCGCCAGTTGCCCAGCAAACGCATCGCCCAGCTTCTTGAGCGACTTGGGGGGCAACTCTTCGACGAACAGTTCAATGAGAAGGTTTTCGGTAGTCATCATGCTGCCTTCTTCGGTGTCATTTGCTCGACCCATTCTCTTGGAGCCAGGGGAAAGCCCAGTCGCTCGCGGCTATCAAAATAGCTTTGTGCAACAGTGCGAGCAAGGTTACGCAGGCGACCAATGTAGGCGGCACGCTCCGTCACGCTGATGGCGCCCCGTGCATCGAGCAGATTGAAGGTATGCACTCCTTTCAATACCTGTTCGTACGCAGGGAGCGCCAACTGCTGCTCCATCAGATGCTTGGCCTGTTTTTCATGGGCTCCGAACGCCGTGAAAAGAAACTCGGCATCGCTGTGCTCAAAGTTGTAAGTGGATTGCTCCACCTCGTTTTGCTTGTAGACGTCGCCGTAGCTCAACATGGTTCCGTCTGCGCGCTTGGTCCAGGTCAGGTTGTAGACGTTGTCTACTCCCTGCAGGTACATGGCCAGGCGTTCGAGGCCGTAGGTGATCTCGCCGGTGATGGGCCGGCAGTCAATACCGCCGACCTGCTGGAAATAGGTGAACTGGGTGACTTCCATGCCGTTGAGCCAGACCTCCCAGCCCAGGCCCCATGCACCCAGGGTCGGGTTCTCCCAATCGTCCTCGACAAAGCGGATGTCGTTCTTCTTGAGGTCGAAACCCAGTGCTTCCAGGCTACCCAGGTACAACTCGAGAATATTGCTGGGCGCGGGCTTCAGAACCACTTGGTACTGGTAGTAGTGCTGCAAGCGGTTGGGGTTCTCGCCATAACGGCCGTCCTTGGGTCGGCGGCTGGGCTGTACGTAGGCGGCCTTCCATGGCTCCGGCCCAAGTGCCCGCAAAAAGGTGGCGGTGTGGGAAGTGCCGGCCCCGACTTCCATGTCGTAGGGCTGCAGCAAAGCACAGCCCTGGGCGTCCCAGTATTCCTGCAGACGAAGAATGATTTGCTGAAAAGTAAGCATTGTGGTGAAGACTCGGATGCGATGCGCAAAGGTTGAATTCTAAGGTTCACACCCCTGCAAGGCTGCGAGGGGAACCGATTTGCCAAACCTGCAAGTGTTTGCGCGCGCTGCCACCGCAGTACGCTGAAACAAAAATGGCCTGCGAGGCAACAGGGATGAGCGTAGAGCGCTTCTATTTCGATAGCGCTTTGCGCCAGGCAAGGGCAATGATTGCGAGCGCAACCAACCACAGCGGCCACAGTCCAAAGCGTGCCACCCACCACGCAAAGGGGGTTACTCCCTGTCTTCCCTGCACTTCTCCGTCAAGTACGCCACGGGTGTACCGCGGCAGTGCAGCGGTAATGTGCGCTCGGTGGTCCATGATGACGGTGGCACCGGTATTGGTGGCCCGCACGAAGGGACGCTCAAACTCGAGTGCACGCATCCGCGATATTTGCAGGTGCTGGTCAACGGCAGTCGTATCACCGAACCAGCCGATGTTGCTGAGGTTGACGAAGATGGTCGGCGCATTGGCAGGGTCAAGAAAACGGACGCCCAGTTCTTCGCCGAACAGGTCTTCGTAACAGATGTTGGGCGCCAGGCGTTGCCCGGACCAGGCGAATGAAGCTTGTCCCAGGTCACCCCGGTTGAAGTCGCCCAGCGGAATGTTCATCATGCGGGTAAACCACTTGAACCAGGGCGGAATGAACTCACCAAACGGCACCAGGTGGTGCTTGTCGTAGCGCCACAGGTCGGTTTGCTGCGGCCCCAGGCCGACAACCGTATTGGTGTAGCCCTGCGTGTAATTCCCCCAGGGAATGCCCACCAACGCAGCCTGCGTACCGGTGGCGGCAGAAAACCGCGCTTGAAGTGCCTCCCAGTAGACGGGGTCAAGCTCCTGAGGCAACAGTGGAATCGCCGTTTCCGGTGCGACCACCAGACGGCCCTTGGCCGCCTCGAGTTGCTCGCCATACCAGCGCAGAGCCAGGGGTACGCCCGAGCCCGATTCGAACTTCTCGTCCTGGGGAATATTGCCTTGCAGCAACGTGACCGTCAGGGTGCCAGATTCGGTCGACCACCGGGGGGATGCGTTAAACAACAGCGCCCCTGCCGCGACGAATGCCACCACCACGGCACGTTGGCTCCAGCGGTTGTTAGGCCACAGTACGACAGTGGCAGACAACCAGGTGGCCACTGCCCCGATCCCATACGCGCCCACCCATGGTGCGAGTGCGGCCAACGGACCGTCGACATGGGCATAACCTACCGCACCCCATCCAAAACCGGTGAGCCATGTGCCGCGCGCCATCTCCGCCATGGTCCACACGGCAGAAAAAACCAGCGCTGCCCACACCGGCGAAAATTTGCTGAGTTGCCAATAGACTGCTGCAGCGCCGGCGTAATAGAGGCCCAATGCGGCGGCGAGGGCAACGATAGCAACTGCGGTCAAAACGGGATGTAGTCCACCATAGGTATGCATCGCAATGAACAGCCACCAGAAAGTGGCACTCAACCAGGCGATGGAAAACAGCAGTCCGTAGGCTGCAGCCTGACGCGCGCTAGAGGCTCGTTGCAGGACGAAAACCAGCACTGCCATGGAGAGAATCTGCAACCACCAGACCGGCTGGCCTACCGAAAGAAGAATGGCAAAAGGCCACACAACGCTTGCTGCGCTTGCGCAGGCAGCTACCAAAACAGTAGCAATCCTGGCTTTGGACAAAGTCTGAGAGCGGCCCTCATGACCGTTGGTGAACAGCGTTCTCAAGCTGCAGCGTCGTCAGCAGGCGAAACGCGAAACCACCGAACCGCACCACCCTTGGTCAACATGACGACAAAGGTCAAGCCCCCGATAGTGAACCGTTCCCCCCGTTTGGGCACGTGCCCCATCTCATGGGCGATCAGTCCACCGATGGTGTCGAAGTGGTCATCAGGGTCGGAACCGACCAGATTGACCGAAAAGGCATCGTTGACGCGTTCGATCGGCGTGTCTCCGCTGACCCGGTAGCTACGGTCAGCAAGTCCAAAAATGTCACCATCGTCCTCTGCCACATCGAATTCGTCTTCAATCTCACCGACGATTTGTTCCAGCACATCTTCAATGGTGATCAGACCCGCAACACGGCCAAACTCGTCGATCACAATGGCCAGATGGTTACGGTTTCCGCGAAACTCGCGCAACAAATCGTTTAGCCCCTTGGTTTCGGGAATGAACACGGCCGGACGCAACAGCGCGCGAATATTCAGTTCGGGGGCCCGCTGCAGTTTCAGCAGGTCCTTGGCCATCAGGATGCCAATGACATTTTCGCGGTCACCGTCAAAAATGGGGAAACGCGAGTGCCCAGTATCGATCACCGTATGCAGTAAATCGTCCATCGCCTGGTCGATGTCGAGCATATCCATGCGGGTTGCTGCGACCATGACGTCCCCAGCCGTCATGTCGGCCATGCGGATGACGCCTTCGAGCATGGCGCGTGACTCGGCCCCGATGATGTTGTTGTCTTGCGCCTCGGCCAGCGTCTCGATCAGTTCGTCGGTCGAGTCGGGCCCAGGGTGGATGAATTCTGCAAGTTTTTGCAGAAATGTGCGCTTGTCTTCCCGGTCGACCATGCGTGCGGGGTGAGGTTCTGACACTGACTTAGGGGCGCAAAGGCCGTTATTGAGATACCCCAAGGATAGCGGATTTGTCAGACCGCCCGCAGGATCAGCTTGGAGTCAATGCTTGGAGTCGTCACCAGTCAAAGTACGGCGCACTTTCTGGATCTGCGATAGGAGCCGCCAGAACTGCCTGGCCTGCTGCTTGATTCGGTAGTCGGTCTGCCCCAACTGCTCCTCTATCAACTCGGTCATGCGGCTATCCAGGGTGGCCTTAGGCAGGTAGAGAAATGCTTCAGATTCCATCCCGTCGCGCTCCACCGTCGCCCCGGCTTTGCGGGCAATATTCAGCATCGCCGAGTTTTCACTGAGCGCATGGATGAACATGAGATGTACACCGTCGTTACTCGCATGCATCGCTGCGCGCTCAAACAGGCGGGACCCGTAATGACGCCCTCGCGCGGAGGCGGAAACCGATACGCCGAACTCGGCGCACGACTGAAACTCAGCGTCGACCGAATAGGCCAAGTGCGCTACTGCCAGTAGTTGCAACTTGCGGTTGTAGATGCCGAAGATCTCATCGCGATCAAAATCCAGCCCCGCCACGTAGCGTTCAATGTGGGTGTCCTGGGCGGCATAGCCGAACCGAAGATAGCGATCTTGCGGCGATAGCGCCAACAGGTGCCGTTCTATTCGACCACGATGGTTGACGCCCAATGAGCGGATGGGAATCAGTACCGGCGTACGAACTTCGCCGGGCTGCGACTGTCCTTCGTCCTCCGGAATACGCATCAGCGCGCGACCATTGTCCAATGTTGCCTTCAATAGGTCTTTTGCTTCCAACATGGTTCCAATATAAGGGTTTTCCCTAGTCTGCGCTCTCCAATGTTCCGCGGATCGACTCGGCTGTGGTCGCTAACCAACGCTGCGCTTCTCCTTGGAAGTAAACTACTCGATCGATGAATGCAGCTGAAACAATTCGGGATGCTGTGGCACGCGTCGCCGCATTGCGCCAACTCTCCGCTTCCTCTCCAAGTTTGCTTGCCGCCGTGACTTCCGTCAAAGGTCTGCAGGCACGCAGATTTTCTGGCACGTACCGTGATTTGTTGGCGACCCGGGAATACGGAGCCGCTGCGCGGTTCTTTCTCGTTGAGTTGTACAGCGAGAAGGACTACTCCCAACGTGACGCACAATTCGCCCGGATTGCAGGCGCACTGCAGAGGATTTTCCCGGCTCAGGTCGTGGGTACCGCCGTCGCGTTGGCGCAGCTCCATGTTCTTACCGAGGAATTCGACTACGCCATGGCGGCATCGTGGTTGCAGTCCAAGTCAACCGTGAATAACGAGGTCGACCGCTATCTGTCCGTATGGCAATCCGTCGGACGCTCTGAGGACCGCTCCAAGCAACTGAACCTGGTCATCGAAATTGGCTCCGAGCTTGAAAGACTGACAAGAACCCCCGGGTTGCGACTAATGCTTCGCATGATGCGCCGCCCCGCCATGGCAACAGGATTGGGCGCACTTCAAAGCTTTCTCGAGGCAGGTTTCGACACGTTCGCAGGAATGTCCGCCCAACGCGGGCGAGCCACGAAATTCCTGGAGATGATTAGGGAGAGGGAAGCAACATTGATGGCACAGTTGTTTGCCACCGAAACAGCCATCGGACGTGACGCTCTCACCAGTCACCTAAGAATCGAGTGAACAAATAAAAACGCCCTCTCAGATGAGAGGGCGTTTTAGGCTGGTAATAGCCTGACGATGACCTACTTTCACACGGGAACCCGCACTATCATCGGCGCAGACTCGTTTCACTGTCCTGTTCGGGATGGGAAGGAGTGGTACCAACTTGCTATGGTCATCAGGCAAAACTTTTGTGCTCTCTTGACCACCACGGTCAAGAAAACAAATTCACAGAGTTCGAATTAGATCGGCTTTTCAGCCTTATT
>CAJBVC010000368.1 GCA_903958915.1 uncultured beta proteobacterium | reverse complement strand
GTCTCCCCACCCGGTAATGACATAGTCGGCCAACGCGGCAATATCCTGCTCACCCACCTCATGGCTGACCTCTGGGCCACCCAAAACCACCTTGATTTCGGGATGAGTGCGTTTCAGGAGTCGCACCACCTCGGTGCTCGCGGCCACGTTCCAGATGTAAATGCCCAGCCCGACGATGCGCGGACCGAGCGCGGCGATCTCGTCCACCACTTCCTGCGGGTCGCGGGCGATGGTGAACTCGCGCAATACGGTCTGCGCGCTAAGGTCCTGCATGTTGGCCAACAGGTAACGCAGACCCAGCGACGCATGAATGTACTTGGCATTCAGCGTGCACAGCACGATGGCCGGATGGGTGTTCACTCCAGTTTGTGCAAGGCCACCAGGTTGATCAGCGCCGACACGACTTCGGGCTTGAAGCCCACCCGTGAGCGGCCATCGCTGTCTCCCCCGCTGAGAATGAGCCGTTGCAGATACTCCACGCAATCACGGTGACCCCAGAACTTCTCAATCGCCAACGCAATGCGAATGTGGTGTTCGGCGATGACCGCCATTTCCGCGTCGATACGCGCTTGCAGCGGCCGCTCATGCAGGGGCAAGGGGCGGGTTGGCAAGTCTTCTTCCTCCCAGCTCAACGAGGGGAAACCAGTTTCTTGAAAGCGTGTGTCTTTCGGATCTGCCACCTTGATTCCTTAGGTTTACCGCCGGTACTACAGCAGCCCGCTCATTTTGACAGAGTCGACACAACATCGGACAGCAGTTTGCATTCGTCATACGGTCCGTGAATCCAGCCCATTCGCACCACCACCGCATCGTGTGATGGCACCACCGCCACCATCTGACCCCAGTGCCCGCCCATGGCCACCGTGTCCTCAGGGACACCCGGATACGCCTTACAGTCCCCGGCCACCCGATTGCCATACAGCCAGCTCTGCGCGCCATAACCGAGGCCAGGGCCTTCACTGATCGACGGTGTACTCGCACGCTTGAGCCATCCCGGCGGGAGCACCTGCACATCACCCCACTTTCCGTCGCGCAACACCAGTTCGCCCAGCCGTGCCCAATCCGCCACGCTGGCCCAAAGGTAGGAAGAGCCCACCCAGTTGCCGTGGGCGTCAGTCTCCATGGTGGCCGAACGCGCGCCAATGGGTTCAAACAGCGCCTTGGCAGGGTAGGCCCAATACTCGGCATCGGAGGCAAAACGACCGCGGTCGACGGCCGCCAGCAGGTTGGCGGTAGCGCTGAGGTAGCGCCAACGCTTGCCCGCCGGTGCCTCTACCGGGTGGGCCGCGGCCCATGCTGCCGCATCACTGGCACCCCACAACATCTGTGGAACAGAGCCCCAGGGCTCATAGTCTTCGGTGCTTTGCAAACCATCCCGCATGTAAATCAGGTCGGATACCTTGATGTCCTTGCGCGCATCCTTGCGCCACGCAGCGACCCATGCAGGTTCGCGACCGGCTGGAAATGCGTTTACCACCGACGCATCCATGGGCAGACCGGCCTCCGCACTGAGCTTGTGCGTGAGCATGCCGGTAATGGTCTTGGTCATCGACCATCCATGCAGTGCTGTTCCGGCGACAAAACCTGGCGCATCGCGCACCAGCAACAGACGACCTCGATGGACTACCGCAAACCCCCGCGCATTGGCGGCTGTGGGATCACCGGCACCGACAAACACTTCATCGGCCACCCTTGAGAGTTTTTGCGCATCGACACCTGCACCCCATTGGTCTGGCGACAGCGCCAACTCTCCCTGTGGCCACGGTGTTGCCCGATCCGCTTGGGGTTTGTAGGGCTGTGCCTGCGGGTCGGGTTCTACATCGAGCACGCAGCCGCGGTCGCGCACCAGTACTGCGCGGCGCGAGACCATCCCTGCGAAACGCGCCGTGACGGTATGCTGAGCCTCATCAATGGTGACGCTGATGGCCTTCAACACCGGGCTGGCCGGCAGCACTTCTTCGGCCATCAGCTGGGCGGTCGGACGCCCTCCGACCCAGGCGGCTGAGCAAATCCCCTTGGCGGCCATACCCGCCGCATTGCGTGGAATACCCAAATAGACCAATGCACCCACCACCAGCAGAACCAGTGCCGCCAGCGGGAAAACCAACCACCGTAGTGCGCGCACCAGCAATGTCTTTGCATCCACCATCAGTTTCTCCGTCTGGTTATTGTTGACCAACTTGAGCACGCACTCTACTCCATGCCATTCGTCAAAACGCGTATGCTTTCGCAATTTGCAGGAGAAACAAATGGCAGACCCGCAAGCGGCAACCCTCACCCAACTTCGCAATATCCAGAGCAAGACCGGCAAGACCATCGCGCAACTGCACGCCCTGCTTTCCGTCAGTGGGTTGACCAAAGTGGGGGAGTGCCGATCACTGCTCATGGCGCAATGCCAGTTGGGTTACGGCGACGCCAACGCTGTGGCGTTGCTGTTTGGCAAGCCGATGCCTGCACTCGATGCTTCGGCAGTGCCACCCGCCACCATGGCACCTGTTGGTGATCCCCTGGATGCCATCTACGCAGGCGCAAAGTCACATTTGCGCCCGCTACACGCAGCGGTCATGGCTGTGATTGCGGGTTTCGGAAAATTTGAGGAAGCCCCCAAGAAGTCGTACATCAGCCTGCGCCGCAAAAAACAGTTCGCCATGCTAGGCCCGGCCACCAAAGACCTGATGGAGATTGGGCTCAACGCCAAGGATCTGCCGCACCATGCACGTCTGAAGGTGCAGCCACCGGGCGCCATGTGCCAGGCAACGATCCGCATCGCCCTTGTGGAGGACATCGACTCCGATCTCACACGATGGCTCAAGCAGGCGTTTGATGCAGCAGGGTGAAACCATGCAGGTGTCCATGCTGGGCGCGCATGCGCTGGTCAAGCGCTACGGGACGACGACGGTCGTCGACGGTGTGTCGTTTGACATTGCCCCTGGTGAATGCCTGGGCGTGATTGGTCCCAACGGTGCTGGAAAAACCACCACCATCCGAATGTGCCTCGGGCTCACTGTGCCAGACGAAGGCTATGTGTCGGCGTTCGGTCTGCGCCTGCCGCAGGACGCTTTGGCCATCAAGGCGCAGCTCGGGGTCGTGAGCCAGATGGACACGCTGGACCCTGATTTCACCTGTGCCGAGAACTTACTGGTCTACGGCCGCTACTTTGGCATGAAGGAAGCGCAGATCAAGGCACGCATCCCGCAATTGCTGGAATTCGCCTCGCTGTCCCACAAGGCGGGCGCCAAGCCCGGTGAGCTGTCTGGCGGCATGAAGCGACGTTTGTCTTTGGCGCGGGCGCTGGTCAACGATCCCAAGTTGCTGCTGCTCGACGAGCCCACCACCGGACTGGACCCGCAGGCGCGTCACCTGATGTGGGAGCGGCTGCAACTTCTGCTGCAACAGGGCAAATCGATTCTGCTGACCACCCACTTCATGGACGAGGCCGAGCGCTTGTGCTCTCGCCTTCTGGTGCTGGACCATGGCAAGAAGATTGCAGAGGGCGCACCGCGCCAGCTCATCGCGCAGCACCTGGAACCCGACGTGGTGGAGGTTTACGGCAGTGGCGCACTGCCGTTGGCAGAAGACACCAACCTGAAGTCGCTGGCAGCACGGGTCGAAATCAGCGGCGAGACCGTCTTCTTTTACACCGACCGAGCGCGGCCCCTGTTGCAGGCGCTGGAAGCCCACCCGCATCTGCGCACCCTGCACCGCCCGGCCAACCTGGAAGACCTGTTTCTGAAGCTCACCGGACGCCAGATTCGTGAAGATGGGTAGCCACGGGACATCATGTCCGGAAACCTATGCGGACAACACGCAAATGCTGGCGATCAGTGCGACAGCTCTTCGCGAATAACCCGGCGCAGATCCGCCTCCAGATGCCCCACCTCTATCACTCGACGCAGAGAGTCATTGATGAGCGTCTGATAACCACGGCTGCCCGCCAGGGCTTTGAAGTGCTCGATGATAGGTGCGTCCAGCATGATGTTGATGCGCTGTTTGCCAACCCGTGCGCGCACAGCGACTTGCCATTCGGCCCGGTTCACGTCGCGGCCTGCCACCCGCAGCTTGGCGTTGTCAAAGTTCAGCTGCGTCAGCTTCGGCGCGTCGTCGCCGACAACATCGGTAACGTCGTTAGAAGTAGCCGGCATTTTTGTAGAAGAGGCCTGTTTCATCGTTGTCTGCCTTTCGCATGGAAATGATGCGGATGCTGTCGTCGGATTCCACATGAACGACCAGCACGACCAAGTAATCGAGAAGCCCAATGCCAATCATTCGTTGCTCGCCATAGTCTTCCCGCTGGTCTTCAAATAGAACCAATGGGCCGCCAAAAACCTTCACTGCATCTGCAAAGTCCAGTCCGTGCTTCTTCAGGTTCGATTGGCGTTTGGACTCATCCCAAGTGAAGTTCATCGCGAAAATTATACACATTCCAATACACACTACTCCTTCCAAATGGACAGGATTCTTGGCGAGCGCTAGCTCCGGATTACCGATGTTCGGCCACAATTGCCCCATGCTTGCAATACCCGCGAACCCCTCTTGCTCAACCAGCGCCATGCACGCAACGCTCAAACTGCTATGAATAAAGTAGCTGCTCATGCATATTCCACGGGCCAAAACGGCCACATTGGCCCTTCTATTTGGGCACTGCCGCAAGTGTCATTGCGCTTTTGGCCAGTGTTTTTGCGCAATCTGCTGGTCTGGCGCAAACTGGCCATTCCCAGCCTGGTGGGCAATATTGCCGAGCCTTTGATGTGGCTGGTGGCGTTTGGCTATGGCATGGGTGCGCTGGTGGGGCAGGTGACGGTGCCGGGACCCAACGGTGCCATGCAGGTGCCCTACATCCTGTTCCTGGCCAGTGGTTCGATCTGCATGAGTGCCATGAACGCCGCCACGTTCGAGGCGCTCTATTCAGCGTTTTCCCGCATGCACATTCAGAAGACCTGGGACGGCATCCTGAATGCCCCAGTGGGCCTGGACGACATTGTGTTTGCCGAAATGCTGTGGGCGGCGTTCAAGTCGCTGTTCACGGTGACGGCCATCCTGGGTGTGATGCTGGCACTCAATATCAGCCACAGCCCCAAGCTGCTGATCGCCTGGCCGATATTGTTTGGCGTGGGCATTACATTTGCCTGTATTGCGCTGATCTTCAACGCGCTGGCCAAGGGTTACGATTTCTTTACCTACTACTTCACCCTGTTTCTCACCCCCATGATGTTCCTCAGTGGCGTGTTCTTTCCCCTCTCGCAACTGCCACCCACGGTGCGCGCAGTGGCCGAATGGCTGCCTCTGAGCAGTGCTGTGGCGCTGGTGCGGCCACTCTTTATGGACCAATGGCCGACGGACTGGTTCCGCCATGCGTTGGTGCTCGTGGTGTTCACGGGTGTTTCGTTCTGGGTGGCGCTGGCACTGACCCGCAAACGTTTTCGGATTTGACCCATGCATAGCCTGCTCGGACGAACCATTGGCGCCGCGCTGGCTTGCACTGCGTTCTACTTTCTCACCTACAAATTGCTGGGTCCGCTGGTCTGGCTGCTTTTGGCAGTCGTGATTGGACTGGCGTTCAACCGCATCGTGATCGACACCGCCTCGGAACTGAGCTGGCAGTTCAAGTCGCTGCGCCTGAAGTCATTGGGTGGCACCCACTACAAGTTTCAGAACCACAACATCACTATCGTTGAAGACGAAAGCCATTGCCGCTGGATTGCCACCGAACTGGTGCGCAAGATCGTTGGACAACTGGCCAGCGATCAGGCATTGGCCACCATTTTTCCGTCGGGCCACCAATACCTGGGCAAAGACAAGGGATACCTGCGCGACGATGCCCTGGTGGCTCACCTGGCCAACGCCACCACACCCCAGGCCATCAAATTCAAGAACTGGGCGCAGCGCAACATCGCCTACCCGGCCAACAAAACCCGCGAGCGGCTGGGCATCAAGCTCGCTGCGCCAACCTCAGACCCCGACGACTGAAGCCTTGTGCCCGGCCAGACCCTTCGGGATGGCTTGCAGCAACTGCTGTGTATAGGCGTGCTGGGGGTTGCGGTAGATCTCGTCGGCCAGCCCACGCTCCACCACTTCACCCTGGCTCATCACCAGAATATCGTCGGCCATGTACTTCACTACCGCCAGATCGTGGCTGATGAAGACATAGGCCAATCCGAACTCCTCCTGCAAGTCCAGCAACAGGTTCAGTACCGTAGCCTGCACGCTGACATCAAGCGCGCTCACGCTTTCATCGCACACGATGATTTCCGGCTGCATCGACAGACAGCGTGCTATGGCGATGCGCTGGCGTTGTCCGCCCGAGAATTCGTGGGGATACTTGCCAAAGGCGTCCTTGGGCAAGCCCACTTTCTCCAGCAACGCCAAGGTACGCCGTGCACGGTCGTCTTCGCTCGCACCAATGCGGTGGATGCGCATGGGCTCCATCAAAATTTGTGCCACCGTGAAGCGCGGGTTCAGGCTGGCGTAGGGGTTCTGAAAAATGATCTGGATGCGACTGCGGTAGGGCCGCATCTGGTCGCCATTGAGCTCCGTGAGGTTTTTGCCCTCAAACACAATGCTGCCCGCGGTGCTGTCCAACAAGCGCGTAAGCATCATGCCAATCGTCGTCTTGCCCGAGCCCGACTCCCCCACCACGCCCAGAGTGCGGCCCTTGTGCAAGGTGAAGTCAGCCTGCTTGACGGCCTGGAACAGGGTGTGCCCAAAAAGCCCCTTCTTGAGCCGGTAGTCCTTGCGCAAACCCTGCACGGTCACCAGCGGTTCGCCCGTCGCAGGGCGGCTAACCCGCTGCTCGGTGACGATGGGACGCTGGTTGACATAGTCGTCGATCACGGGCAGGCGCAAAGGCCGTGTGTCCAGCCGCGGCCGACACGCAATCAGCGCCTGGGTGTAGGCATCCTTGGGTGCGGTGAAGATGGTGCTGGCATCGGCGGCTTCTTTCACCACGCCATGACGCATCACGATGACCTGGTCGGAAATTTCGCCCACCAGACCCAGATCGTGGCTGATGAACAGCACACTCATCTTTTTCTTCTGTTGCAGCTTCGCAATCAGGTCGGTGATCTGGCGCTGTACCGTCACGTCCAGCGCGGTGGTGGGCTCGTCGGCAATCAGCAGCTTGGGCTCACAGGCAATCGCGATTGCAATCATCACCCGTTGCTGCTGGCCGCCCGACAACTCGTGCGGATAGGAATTGAGTCGCTCCTTCGGGTTGGGAATACCCACTTCGGTCATCAGCTCGAGCGTACGGTCCAGTGCCTGGCGGGCAGTGAGCTGCATATGGATGCGCAGCACCTCAGCAATCTGCTCGCCCACGGTAAACACCGGATTGAGCGAACTCATCGGCTCCTGAAACACCACCGAAATGTCTTTGCCGCGCAGGCGTCGCAAGTCCTCTATCGGCGCGGTCAGCAGGTTGGCACCGTTGTACAGCACCTTGCTATTGGCCCCCACGATGGCGTTCTCGGGCAACAGGCGCACGATGCTCATGGCACTCACACTCTTGCCGCTGCCCGATTCGCCCACCAGTGCAACCGTGGAATTTTCGGGCACTTCAAAACTGACGCCCTTCACCGCCTCGGCGGTATGGGTCTTGCTCATGCGGAACGACACCCGCAAGTCTTGTACGCTGATTAAATTAGCCATAAATTCCTCAACGAAGCTTGGGATCCAGCGCATCGCGCAGGGCATCGGTAACCAGAGCAAACGCCGTCACAAAAGTGGCCATAAATACGGTTGCCGAAGCCAGTTGCCACCATTTGCCCAGCACCAGTTCGCTTTGTGACTCCGAGAGCATGGTGCCCCAGCTCACCATATCCACCGGCACGCCAAGCCCCAGAAAAGACAGGATGACCTCAAACTTGATGAAACTCACCACATGCAGGCTCAACTGCACCAGTACCACGTGGCTGATATTGGGCAGGATGTGCACGAACATGCGCGACAGGTGCGACGCACCGATGGCCTCGGCGGCGCGAACGTACTCACGAGACCGGTGCTTCATATACTCGGCGCGCACCAGGCGGTAAATGCCGGTCCAGCCGACCAGGCTCAGGATGATGACCACCATCCAGATGCCACTGCCAATGGTGCCGGCCAGCGGGCCAGACTTCAAAACGGCGGCAAAAGAGAAGATCAGAAGGATGGAGGGGATTGCGGTGAACACGTTGTACACCCATTCCAGAAAGTCACTGGCCTTGCCGCCAAAGTAGCCGCCAATGGCCCCCAACACCGTGCCGATGACAGTGGCAAACAGCGCAGCAATCAAGCCAACTGCGATCGATACCTGCGCTCCCTTAATGGTTTTGGCCAATACGTCGCGGCCCAGACGGTCGCCGCCAAGAGGCAAAGTCGGACTCTTGACGCTGTCAGCCGTCTTGAACTGTGCTGCACGCTCATCCCACTCTTTGTAGCGGGGCGAAAGGGGGTCCACGGCCGACAGATCTGCATTGGGGCCGGTCGGCACCTCCACCACGGCTGTTTCTGAGCCATCTACAACCTTGCCCACGAAATGGGGCGGTGCATGGGGCGTGCCCACTTCACGCTGCCAATCCGCAGCCACCAGACCGAACTGCGCCATCGCCACCAGCACAATGAACAACAGCGTGATCGTGAGCGACACCATGCCCACGCGGTCCGCCTGCAAACGCTTCCAGGCCTGCGCCCAGACCCCGGGGGAACGGGGCAACTCTTCCAGCACTGCAGTATTCATTTCAGCACCACCCGTGGGTCAACAAACTTGTAAAGAATATCGGTGATCAGATTGATCACCATCGTCAAAGTTGCCAGATAGACCGTAAACGCTTGAATGACCGGATAGTCGCTGCGGTTCACTGCCAGATAAATCTCGCGCCCCACGCCAGGAATGGAAAAAAACACCTCGATCAGAAACGAGCCCACAAAAATGCCGGGGAGTTGGGTCGCCACGTTCGTCAAAATCGGAATCATCGCGTTGCGCAGCACATGTTTGAACAGGATGGTGTTCTCGCCCACCCCCTTGGCACGCGCCGTACGTACATAGTCCTGATGGATCTCATCGAGGATAAAGCTGCGATACAGCCGTGTGTGGGGCGCCAGACTCACGAGGACCGCCAAAAAAACCGGCAGGGGTGCATACACCGCCAGGTTGGTCCAGACGCTATTGCTCCAGCCTTGCACCGGAAACCATCCCAACATAAATCCGAAGATGTATTGCCCCACCACCACGTACACCAGGAAACTGACGGACAGCGCCACGGTCGTAATGACCATCACCAGCCGATCGGTCAGGCTGCCACGCACATAGGCCACAGCGACGCCTGCGACGATGGCCAGCGCCACTTCCAGAATCAGGATCGGCACCATGATGGTCAACGTGGCGGGCAAGCGGGTGGCAAAGAGGTTGGCAATCGACTCCTTGGTAGCCCAACTGCTGCCCCAATTGAAGGTGGTAATTTGCTGGATAAAGATCCAGAGCTGCTCCGTCACCGGCCGGTCCAGCCCGAGTTGGGCACGGATGGACGCAATTTGTTCCGGTGTGGCCGACATACCCGCAAGCAATTCCGAGGGGTCACCACCGAAGTACTTGAACAAAAAAAACACCAGCAAAATGACCCCCAGCAGCGTGGGGATCATCTGCCAGATGCGTCTTACCAGATAAGCAATCATGAAGCAGGTCTTTGTGATTAACTAGGGTCAAATGCCGATGCGATTATCGGCCGGGCAGATTATGCTCGGAGGCGTTAGAGTACGCATCGGTATTTACATAGGGGAAGACATGGGTTACTTTGAGCGCTGTAGTCGCTGGACGCTGGCGGTATCGCTGTTGTTGGGCCTCACTTGCGTTTCCAGCGTGGGGGCGGAGCAGCCTCGCACGGACAAGGTGTTTCGCTATTCTTTCCCGATTGCGGAAACGGGCTTTGACCCGGTACAGATCAGCGATCTGTATTCGCGCGTGCTGGTGGCCAATATGCTCGACTCGCTGTATGAGTACGACTACCTCGCGCGTCCACTGAAGATTCGGCCGCTGCTGGCCAAGGCCATGCCGGAGGTTTCCAGCGACTTCAAGACCTGGACCATCAAGCTACGACAGGGAATTCTGTTCAATGATGATGAGGCCTTTGGCGGCAAGAAGCGCGAGCTGACAGCCGAGGATGTGGCGTACAGCTACAAGCGCCACTACGACCCCAAGAACAAGAGTCAGAACCTGTACTTGCTCGAGGGAGACAAGATCTTGGACCTGCCCGAGCTTAAGGCAGCGGCCGGCAAGCCAGGCGCGAAGTTTGACTATGACAAACAGGTTGATGGGCTTCGCGCGCTGGACCGCTACACCGTGCAGTTCAAGCTGGCCGACGCGAGCCCTCGCTTTCTGTTTCGCCTGTCCGACGCAGGGGCATTTGGCATCGTGGCGCGCGAGGTGGTCGAGAAGTATGGCGACAAGAACATGGAACACCCGGTAGGCACCGGGCCGTTCAAACTGGCCGAATGGAAGCGCTCATCCAAGATCAGCTTTGTGCGCAATCCCAATTTCCGCGAAGAGTTGTACGAGACGGAACCACCCGCAGACGACGCCCGCTCACAGGCCATCTATGCGCAGATGAAGGGCAAGCGCATGCCTTTCGTGGATCGGGTGGAGGTCTCCATTGTGGAAGAAGCCCAACCGCGCTGGTTGTCGTTTTTGGGCAATGAGTTCGACCTGATGGAACGCCTGCCCAACACGTTTTCATACCAGGTGATTCCCAACAACAAGCTGGCACCCAACCTGGTCAAAAAGGGCATCACCATGGACCGCGTTCCCGCCCTGGATGTGACCCACACCTATTTCGGCATGGAGAACCCGACCGTTGGCGGCTACACACCCGACAAAGTGGCGTTGCGCCGCGCCATCGCCCTGGCCTACAACTCTGACGAAGAAATTCGGCTGCCACGCAAAAACCAGGCGATTCTGTCGCAGGGACCCATCACGCCCATGACCTTTGGCTACGACCCCAAGTTCAAGACCGAAATGAGCGAGTTCAGTCGCCCCAAGGCGATGGCGTTGCTTGACATGTACGGGTATGTAGACAAAAACGGTGACGGCTGGCGGGACATGCCCGACGGCAGCCCCCTGGTGCTGGAATACGCCACTTCGCCCGACGCTGCCTCGCGTGAACTCAATGAACTGTGGAAAAAGAACATGGATGCCATCAAGGTGAAGATGGAATTCAAGGTGGCCAAATGGCCGGAACAACTCAAGCTCTCACGCAATGGCAAGCTGATGATGTGGGGATTGGGCTGGTCCGCCACCGACCCGGATGGCGAGCCTTTCCTTCAGTTGGGCAACGGGGCTGCCAAAGGTGGTGCCAACCATTCGCGCTTTGATCTGCCAGAGTTCAACCGCTTGTTTAACCAACAGAAGGCCCTGCCCGACGGGCCGGAGCGGTTTGCCATCATGAAAGAGGCTGAAAAGCTCATGGTGGCCTACATGCCGTACAAGACCAATTCGCACCGCATCAATACTGACCTGATGCAACCGTGGCTGGTGGGTTATCGGCGTCACCCAACGTCACGTGGCACCTGGAAGTTTGTCGACATCGACCTCGATAAGCTACCAAAATAATAGCTGCTTGCGCATACCCCGTAAGCGCTAGAGCCACTTTTTCCATATTTCTTAGGAGTATTTCTGATGCAATACCGTCGTTTGGGCCGCAGCGGCCTGCAGGTCAGCGAACTATCACTGGGTTCCTGGGTGACCTACCACAACCAGGTGGATACCAAGGCCGCCACGGAGATGCTGGCAGCCGCTTATGACGCGGGTATCAATTTTTTTGACAATGCCGAGATTTACGCCAAAGGCCAGAGTGAAGTGGTGATGGGCGAGGCGTTCAAGGCACTGAACTGGCCGCGCCTGAACTATGTGGTCTCCACCAAGTTTTTCTGGGGACTGGACCGCGATGGTGCAGCCGTCAACCGCAAGGACACATTGAACCGCAAGTACCTGATGCAGGCCATCGACGGATCCTTGCAGCGCATGCAGCTCGATTTCATCGACCTGATTTACTGCCACCGCCCGGACCCGCTCACCCCGATTGAGGAAACCGTGCGTGCCATGAGCGACATCATTGGTCAGGGCAAGGCTCTGTACTGGGGCACCAGTGAGTGGAGCGCCGCCGATATCCGCGCCGCCTGGGAGATCGCCGAACGCCACCACCTGCACAAACCCGTGATGGAACAACCCCAATACCACCTGTTCCATCGCCAGCGCGTGGAGACCGAATATGCCCGCCTGTACGAAGACATCGGCCTGGGCCTGACCACCTGGAGCCCGCTGGCCTCTGGCCTGCTCACCGGCAAGTACCAAACTGGCGTGCCCGCCGGCAGCCGCGGCGCGCTGGAGAGCATGGGCTTTTTGCTCAGCGGCTTGACCGATGCGGCCAAGAACGCAGCAGTGGGCAAGCTCGCGGAGGTTGCCACTGAGTTGGGCGGCAATGTCGCGCAGCTCGCCATTGCCTGGGTCAATCGCAATCCACGGGTCAGCACCGTGATTTTGGGCGCCAGCAAGCTCAGCCAATTGCAGGACAACCTGGGCGCTCTGGCGCTGACCCCCAAACTCACACCCGACGTGTTGACGCGCATCGACGCCATCGCCAAACCGCTGGCAGCATGAAGCGCACGCAGCGCACGTCGAAAGGACCTTATGTTTCGCACCAACTATGTGGACTATGCCCAGCTGTGGGAACAGCTCAGCACCTGGGCTGAGCAGTATCCCGCGTTCGTTCGGCTGTCGGTGCTGGGCCAGTCGGCGCAGGGGCGTGACATTCCCCTCTTGACCATTGGCCACGACCCGGACACGGTGCGCCCGGCGGTATGGATTGATGGCAACATGCATGCGGTAGAGGTCTGTGGCACGAGCGTGGCGCTGGCCATTGCCGAAGACATCATCGGTCTGCACTGCGGCGAGCGCCAAGCGGGTGCCAAGAATCTGCCGGCCCATATGGCAACCGCCATCACCGATGCACTGTTTTATGTGTGTCCACGCATTTCGCCCGACGGCGCCGAGGCGATTCTCAAGACCGGGCGTTATGTACGGTCCAGCCCGGTGGATGACCGAGCCCAGAAGGGCCACGCCTACTGGCAATCCGGCGACATCAATGGTGACGGCCTGTCGGGCTACATGCGCCAGCAGCACCCGCAGGGCAGTCTGGTCGAATTGCGTGGTGACGACGGTGTGCCGCTCTGCCCGCCGGTCATGACTGCGCGCATGCCGGAAGACGAGGGGCCCTTCTACAAGCTTTACCCCGAAGGCACCATTGCCAATTTTGATGGCCGGACTATTCCCGACCCGGGCTTTCTGGCCGACAACCAGTACGACTTCAATCGCAACTTCCCGTTTTTTTGGGCGCCCGAGCCTGACCAGGCCGGTGCCGGTGACTTCCCGGGCAGTGCGCCGGAGACGCGTGCCGTCATCGAATTTGCCACGGCCCACCCCAATATCTTCACCTGGTTGAATCTGCACACCTTTGGCGGCGTGCTGATCCGACCGCTAGGCGACAAGCCCGA
Source organism: uncultured beta proteobacterium (assembly GCA_903958915.1). GTDB lineage: Bacteria > Pseudomonadota > Gammaproteobacteria > Burkholderiales > Burkholderiaceae_C > Allorhodoferax. Next base: position 2,867 of record CAJBVC010000368.1, on the reverse strand, counting down.
CAGCAAACTCAACCCGAATGACCGCGCAATCTACGAGCAGATTGAAGACTGGATGACCGATCACACCGGCTATGCCACCGTGAGCGGTTTCCACGAGTTTCTGTACGAACCCGACAAGCCGCTGCGCGGCGACTTGTCCGACTACGCCTTCCACCAGCGCGGCGCACTGAGCTATGTGGTGGAGCTATGGGATCTGTTCAAGCAACTCGGCATCGAGCGCAAGAAACCCTTTGTCGAGCACTACCAGAAATTCACCCGCAAGGACGCAGCGACGCTGGCACAGTTCGACAAGGACCACAACGCTGGGCGCATCTTCAAGCAGTGGGAAAAGGTGCAGCACCCGCAGCTTGGCGATGTGGAGGTGAACGGATTTGATCCGCGCATTGGCATCTCCAACCCGCCACTGGAGCGACTGGCGCACACCTGCGAATCGCAAAGCGCTGCGTTTCTCCGCGTTGCTGCGCTGGCGCCGCGCATGGAGGTGCAGGTGGTGTCGCAGGAAACCCTGGAGCCCAACCTGACACACATCGAGTTGCGCATTGCCAATACGGGCTACCTGGGCAGTTACGGTCTCCACGCTGGCAAAAGTGTGCCGCACTCCGAGCCAGTGCGCCTGACTGCTACCAGTGCAGAAGTCAAGGTGATAACGCCGCCGAACGGCAAACTCGAACTGGGTCACCTCGATGGCTGGGGCGCTGGCAAGTATGGCGGTACCACCATCTTCATGCCCTGGACACGCGGCAACGCCAACGAACGTTTCGCGACCCTGGTCGTTCAGGGCTCAGGCGCGGTGACGGTGCGGGTGGGCAGTTGCCGAATGGGTTGGCTGGACCTGTCGCTCTCCGTCTGACACGGTGCTGCGGATCACGTAGGGGCAGTGGGGCCAGACCCAAATTCAGGAAAGAAGCGCGAACCTATTTCAGCAATTTCGCCTTGAGCTGATTGAATTCTTCGCTCGAGATGGCACCAACCTTCAAAAGTTCGTTGAGTTTCATTAGCTCGTCTGCTACCGAGGGACTTCCTGTAACAGTTGAAGCCGACTTGCTGGACGAAGGCACGCTGGTACTACCGCCGTGCTGCATCGGGGACTCGGCTGAACCATGTCTAGGCGACACAACCCTGAGCAGCTCGTCGAATGAGTAAATCTGAAACTTATGAGTAAGCGCAGACATGAACAGCAACCCTGCGCCAAGGACCAAGACAATCCAACCCCATTCAATTTGAATGGAATTTTGAGCAAGCTCAGCGAGTCCCCGAAACGGATTTCCGGCCAAAGACTTGTCCATCTCACTCTTCATTTCATGCATTTTCCAATTGAAGTACACAAAAGTAAAAGTTAGTGTGGCAATGGAGGCTGACGCAGTCCAAAAGAGCTTTGCCGGCTGATTCCGAAAGACGAAGAACAAAGAAAGAATCGCCATTGCAATCAGGATCACGCCATCCCCTGCGCCATTCCTAAAGTAGTTCATGCTTCCCACAATTGGAAGACGAATGATCGGCGCGAAAACACCCAGAAAGAGCACCAAAGAACCAATGATCCCCAGCACTTTTGAAAAGGGAGGGACCGCAACTTCTTCCGAGTATTCAACGCTTGCAATGGGGCTCAAGTCCTCATCGCCACTGCTACCAATCAATGACGCAGGGTTATCTACTAACTTTGACGGAATCGTTTCCGGGTCAGGTTGAACGACCCTGGCCCTGAGACGCGATGTGACAAGAGTCCCATTGGCTAGAGCAGCTTCAGCCTTGGCATAAATCACACCGCATTTTGGACATTCATAATCTGGAGCATCGTCGGCAGCCTGCCGAATGTACCCACACTTTACACATTCTTTGGACATCAGTATTCCTCCACTTGCTTATGTTCTGGTCGTTGCTTTACGGCTTGCGGCAGAGGAGCCTACCCGAATTCACATGACGATCATCGTCTCTCGGATGCAGCAACTCCTCGCTAACACGAGGGACCAAGTGTAAGTGGCAATGAAATATTGTTTGCCCTGGGTTTTCAGCATTTCGTCCTCCGACAGACTAAAATCCGACGACTGAATAAAAGGGAGAGACCATGCTCAAACGAACTGCGCTGCTTTTGTCATTTGTGTTGCTGCCAGTGATGGGACACACCCAGACTTGCCCAACCTCGCAAGAGGTGAAAAACGCAGAAACCTCTGCAAGTTCTATTTCACTAAATCCAGAACAAAAAGCTGCAAAGGATCTTGTAGTGAAGGCCATGAAAAAGTGCCCCAAGAGGCTACTGTGCAGCGAAATCATGCAAAAGACTCCACGAGGTGGTTCGCCAAAGAACGTACTGCAACTTTACTTGAATGAATTCAATCCGAGCAGGCAGCCTTATTTGCAGGTTGATTCAGATTCATACCAGGCTGTCTGCTCCACTTTCAAATAGCTTGGCGATATCGCATTGATCCTTCGCCATCGATTACTCCCGCTTACAGACCCGGCCTCATCCACACCAGTTTGAATCGCCCAGGAACCTTTACCGACTCTGCGCCGACGCAATCTTGACAAAGAAATCGTAGACGCCTGTGTCCCCCATCGCCCGGGCATCGGCGAGTTCGCCGCTGCGGGTGGCGTACAGCGGTTTGCCCTGCGCAGTAAGCACCACCACCGCAGGGATGCCCTTTTTCAGCGGCACACCATAGAGTTCAGCGATGTCTGTGTTGCGGTCAAACTTGCCCACGTTGACTTTAACGACATGGAAGTTTTTGGCGATTAACGGGGCTGCGACGCCGTTCTTGAAAGCAGCATCGAGCATCTTGCAGTCGCCACACCAGTTGGCACCAAACACCACCAGCACAGGTAGCTTGCTTTGGGTTGCTTCGGCCAGCGCGGCACCAATATCCGCCTTGGCG
>CAJBVC010000367.1 GCA_903958915.1 uncultured beta proteobacterium | reverse complement strand
ATTGAGTTCTTCCCACTCGTGAGCTTGCGGGCGCAGTTTATCGAGCTCACCAATCTGCCACTGCAGCCTGTCCCTTTCGCGCTGGAGCGTGTCCTGTGCCTCCAAAGCGGTGGTGAGCTGCGACTGGCTGTGGCGCCATGCGTGCCACACGTCGGTAAGCGCCCGGGTCGACACTTTGGCATAGGCATCCAGAAGTCCGCGGACTGCATCGGAGCGCGTCAGACTCTGCCAGGCGTGTTGGCCGTGAATATCCAGCAACTGTTCGCCCAGTGCGCGGAGTTGCTGCGCAGTGGCAGGGCTGCCATTTACCCAGGCCCGACTCTTCCCCTGCGTGTCGACGGTGCGGCGCAAGAGCAGGGTGTCCAGCACCTCAAAGCCGTCAGTGTTCAACAGCGCATGCAGGCTGTTCGGTGTATCGAACTCTGCGCTCACTTCTGTACGCGCGGCTCCTTCGCGAATGGCCCCGACATCGGCCCTTGCACCTGTGACCAACTGCAGTGCATCGATAAGGATCGACTTGCCGGCCCCAGTTTCTCCAGTGAGCACACTAAAGCCGCCCTCCAGCTCGAGTTCCATTTCGCGTACGATGACAAAGTCACGCAGCGCAATACGTCGCAGCGCCATAGTCAGGCCACTCCTTCGTTCCAGTGCAGCTTTTCACGCAAGGTATCGAAGTAGGACCAGCCCTTGGGATGCAGAAACCGCACCTGGTATTCCGAACGCGTCACCACAATGCGGTCGCCGTGCATGAGGGACGCCAGTGACTGCATGTCGAAATTGGCACTTGCATCCCGCCCCGCTACTATTTCGATAGCTATCTCCGCAGCATTGGCAAGCACTATAGGCCGATTTGACAAGGTATGCGGTGCGATCGGCACGAGTACCCAACCGGGAATGGAGGGGTGCAACAATGGGCCGCCTGCCGACAGGGAATAGGCTGTAGAGCCCGTTGGTGACGCGATGATCATGCCGTCTGCGCGCTGGTTCGCTACAAAGTGTCCGTCGACTTCGACACGCAGTTCGACCATGCCCGAGGTCGCACCACGGTTGACCACCACGTCGTTCATGGCCAGGGCGGTGAACACACAGTGACCATCGCGCATCACTTTGGCCTGCATCAAGCTGCGGTGGTCTTCCGCGTACTGACCGGCCATCATGGGTTGCAGCGTTGTGTGGAAGTTGTCGAACGGTATATCGGTGATGAAACCTAATCGCCCCTGGTTGACACCAATGAGTGGAACGCCGAATGGCGCCAACTGGCGCCCAATCCCCAGCATGGTCCCGTCGCCGCCAACCACTACGCACAGGTCGCAGGTTTCACCAATACGTGCTACGTCCATGGTGGTGTAGTCGGTGATACCCATGTTGGCAGCGGTGTCGACTTCCAACGCTACATCACACCCAAGTTCCAGAAGAAACTGCCCGATCGTCTCCAGCGCCTTGCGCGTCGATGCACCGGCCACGCCAGACGATGTTGCCTGGTACTTACCAACCAGCGCAACCTGTTGAAAAGGAGATTTCATTCGCAAATTACATCACTAAAATGGACGAATGCTCGACGATCGATCCAAGTTGTTGTTGAAAGCCCTGGTAGAGCGTTATATCGCTGACGGACAACCGGTGGGAAGCCGAACCCTTTCGAAAGCATCGGGCCTGGAGCTTTCGCCTGCCACCATCCGCAATGTGATGTCCGATCTGGAAGAGTTGGGGCTGATCGTCAGCCCCCACACCTCGGCTGGCCGTATTCCAACGGCTAAAGGCTACCGGCTGTTCGTTGACACCATGCTGACGGTGCGATCGGGACAATTCTCTGCGCACAGCCTGGCCCCAGACCAACCGCAAAAAGTCATTTCCAACGCGGCTCACTTGCTCTCGAGCCTTTCCCAGTTTGTCGGGGTAGTGGTTGCGCCGCGGCGCACGTCCGTGTTTCGGCATATCGAGTTTTTGCGTCTGTCGGAGCGCCGCTTGCTGGTGATCATCGTGTCGCCGGACGGTGATGTGCAAAACCGTGTCATCTTCACCGAGTTGGACTATTCACAGGCGCAACTGGTGGAGGCAGCGAACTTTCTGAACAGCCATTACGTCGGGCTGGACATCGAGAATGTCCGCCAGCGGTTGCAGGGCGAGGTGGAGTCGTTGCGCTCCGAGATCGCGACGCTGATGCAGGCAGCGGTGAATGTGAGTTCGGAAGCGATCTCTGAAGTGCAGGACGAAGTCATCATTTCGGGCGAACGCAACCTGTTGTCCGTGTCTGATTTTTCCAGTGATATGGGACACCTGCGCCGTGCGTTTGAACTGTTTGAGCAGAAAGCGCAGCTTATGCGACTGATGGACATCACCGGCCAGGCAGAAGGTGTTCGGATATTTATTGGAGGAGAGAGCAAGGTGGTGCCGTTTGAGGACCTGTCCATCGTCAGCAGCCCCTACGAAGTGGACGGCACCGTTGTGGGTACGCTCGGCGTGATCGGGCCAACGCGCATGGCCTACGATCGCATGATTCAGATTGTTGACATTACGTCCAAACTTGTCAGCAATGCGTTGAGCCACCACAAGTAACGGTCAAGACCGTATTCCGTTCCCAAATTATTTGTGTCTAGGCGCGAAGCCGCAGGCAGTGCTGACTCACGACAAGGCGAAGCAACAACGACACGGATAATTTGGAAACGGAATTAGCCGGAGTAGACCGTGGACGCGGTGTCGCCACCCCGACCAGTCCAGTTGGTGTGGAAGAATTCGCCGCGCGGGCGGTCTGCACGCTCGTACTGGTGTGCGCCAAAATAGTCGCGCTGCGCCTGTAACAGATTGGCTGGCAGGTTTGCGCTTCGGTAGCCATCGTAGTAGGCCAGTGCTGCCGACATGGCTGGTGCCGGTACTCCCGCGCCGAGAGACGCGATCAATACGTTGCGCAAAGCCTGCTGCGATTGAGCGATGCTCTCTTGAAAGAAGGGATCGAGCAGGAGATTGACCAACTCCGGATCGGCATCGAACGCATCCTTGATGCGGCCCAGAAACGCGGAGCGAATGATGCAACCGCCACGCCAGATCAGAGCGATTGCGCCATAGTTAAGTTGCCATCCAAACTCCTGCGCGGCTGCACGCATCAACTGATAGCCCTGGGTATAGGAAATAATCTTGGCTGCGTACAGCGCATGGCCGAGTTCTGCGATCAATGCCTGCCGGTCGCCGGAGAATTGCAATGCCGGGCCAGACAGTACTTGTGCTGCCGACACGCGTTCATCCTTCATTGACGACAGCGTGCGTGCAAAAACCGATTCGGTGATCAGGGTGAGTGGAACGCCCAAGTCCAGTGCGGTCGCCACGGTCCATTTGCCGGTGCCTTTTTGTCCTGCCTTGTCGAGGATTTTGTCCAGCAGCGGTGCGCCATCATCGTCCTGCACGGCGAGAATGTCGCGGGTGATCTCAATCAGATAGCTCTTCAGGGGTCCTTCGCTCCATTGGGCAAACACAGCGTGCATTTCGGACGCTGTCATCCGCAGGATGCGGCGCATGATGTCGTAGACCTCGCAGATCAGTTGCATGTCCCCGTACTCGATGCCGTTGTGCACCATTTTGACAAAATGTCCTGACCCCGCATCTCCGATCCAATCGCAGCAAGGGACCCCATCGTCCACCTTTGCTGCGATGGCCTGAAAGATGGGTTGAACACGCTGCCACGCCGCGTAAGACCCACCGGGCATGATCGACGGGCCATGCAGAGCACCCTCTTCACCACCAGACACTCCAGCCCCGACAAAGAGCAATCCCTTCGTTTCGAGGGCATGGACGCGCCGATTGGTGTCGGAAAAATGCGAGTTGCCACCATCAATCACGATATCTCCCGGCGCGAGCATGGCCACGATCTGTGCGAGCACATCGTCGACCGCGCGCCCGGCAGGGACCATCAACAGGATCTTTCGCGGCAACTCCAGCGTTTCGATGAGGGCTGGAATTGAAATGCAGGCGCGGATGTTCTTGCCCTGACCTCGGCCTTCGACAAATCGCTGGACCTTACCCGGCGAGGCATCAAACAGGGAAACACAGAAACCTTTGTTCTCCATGTTGAGGGCCAGATTCTCGCCCATGAGTCCGACGCCAATGAGTCCAATATGCGATGTCATGCAATGCCTCGTGTGGAAGTACGGCAGAAGTTTAGCCCGAATGGGCCATTACAATCTGCGCTTCGGTTGGGGCGTTAGCTCAGTTGGTTAGAGCAGAGGACTCATAATCCTTTGGTCGAGTGTTCAAGTCACTCACGCCCTACCATTTCCCAAAGGATTTCCACATGCGCCGCGTTGCCACGTTATTGTTTTTTGTGAGCATGAACGCGTCTGCCGCATTGCCAGACTTGCAGTTATGGCCAACGATTCCGTTTATTCGCGGACAAGACCTTTGCCAATACCAAGATGCCTATGGCCGCAACAAAATTCAGATTGCGCAGGACTCCACCCAAGACATGCTGCTTTTGATGCGCGAAGGGGCTAAAGCGCGAGATGCGCTGACGATTGT
>CAJBVC010000366.1 GCA_903958915.1 uncultured beta proteobacterium | reverse complement strand
TCCTACAGCGACAAGTTGGCTGCTGCGATGAAAAGCGGAATCATCAATCCTTGGGTAATGCCCGGCGCAAAGCAAACACCTGAAGCCATGGCTTTGATTGAGTCGACCAAAGTACGTGGACGCACGCAATACGGAACAACTACCCTCACCCAAATGGATGGCGCATTGAGCGGTGACTTGATGACGCTACCTGCTGGCCCTTTGAGTTTCGCAGTTGGTCTTGATGCACGCAAGGAGACATATGAGTTTGCCAGCCTGTCTACGGAAGGCGGTATTTCATGCACAACCAATTTGATTAATCCTTTGGCGAATGATGTCTTCAATTGCTCAGCCAATCTAGCCGTTCCGCTTGTATCTCGCAACGTTAAAGCTGTCTATGGCGAGTTGGCCATTCCAGTTGTAAAGGGTCTGGATTTGCAGGCTGCGTTACGACGCGACGATTACGACGGCTTCGGCGCGAGTGTCAATCCAAAGTTGGCTGTACGCTACCAACCGGCTGAGATATTCCTGCTACGTGGTTCGGTGAACACTGGGTTCAAAGCACCAAGTTTCCAACAAATGCAACCCAATAATGGTCCTACCGCGTTTCTGTCCTCATGGTCAGATGGCGGTCGTTGCCCAACTGATCCAACCTATTGCAACTCTGACCAACATCCGTTCTCCTACACCACCAGCGGTAACCCGGACCTAAAACCAGAGAAATCAAGACAGGGAACCCTTGGGTTCGTGTTGGCGCCAACCAAGGACATCAGCGTCTACGCAGATTACTGGCGGGTTGATATGACTGATCGTATTACTAAGCTGTCATTGGCAGATATGATCAACCCGGCAAACTACGGTGTGTTTAGCGATCGATTTATTCGCGATGCAAACGGAGAAGTACGCATTGTTCGGGCTGGATGGGTCAATTCATCCGAGTCGTCCACCAGGGGCATCGACTGGGGCGCACGAGCCGTTTGGAAACTTGAAAGTGGGACCCTGGATACAGCAATTAGCGGCACACGCATGCTGAGTCACATGGAGGCGATTATTGCCGGCCTGCCGATGAAAGAATACGTTGGAGAATTTGGTGCGAGAACACTGTATTTGCGTGACAAGTTCACTGCCAGCGCAACTTGGAATCAAGGTGACTGGCGCACAACGTTTAGCGGCACGTACAAGTCTGGATATAAAGACGATGACCTGAAAACTTTCGCTGGCACGTTGCCAGCAACCGCAAACACCGAAGTTGATAGCTACCAGATTTTCAGCTTGTTCACGAACTATAAGGGGATCAAGAATACGACGATCACCGTTGGTTTGAACAATCTGTTTGACGTGAAACCTCCGTTCACACACCATGATGTCGATATCGCTGGCGGTGCTGGTTGGGACCCACGGGTGGCGGACCCCTACGGTCGCACGCTGTCAATTAACGTTAAGTATGAATTCAAGTAGGTAATTCACTAATACAGCATGTAGGACAATTTTTCTTGTTCTGGTTTTTGCAACCCCGCCCGGTGCGAGCCGCGCGGGGTTTCTCATGAGAGTGTGAAACCCGTCAATGGAATCGGACTGGGTTTGCCGACCATGAGGTCTGTGAGGATGCGGGCAGAACCAAACGAAAGTGTGAAACCCAGTGCCCCATGTCCTGCGTTCAACCACAGACCATGCATTGGGGTAGCCCCCAGAATAGGGGCGCCTGAGGGCGTCGCAGGGCGCAAACCCGCCCACTCGGTAGCTTGCGCATACTGCGCAGCCTTGGGGAGCGTCGCACGCACCAACCGGTACAGAGATGCAATGCGCCTGGCGTCAATGCGCGTGTCTTCGCCCACCATGTCGGCCATGGCCGCCACCCGCAACTGATTGCCAATCTGGGCGTAGAGCACTTTCTTCTCGATGTCGGTCACACTCACCACCGGAGCAACGTTTTCGGCCACAACTGGTGCGGTGAGGCTATACCCCTTCAATGGGTAGATGGGCAAGTCAATGCCCATGCTGAGTGCAAGGCTGCGACTTTGCAGACCCGCGGCAATCACGAAGTCATCACCCGGCAACTCCCCAGCGGAAGTGCGCACCGCGCAGGCACGTCCCGCCAGCACCCGAAAGCCCTGGGCCTGCGCATGCACAACGCCCCTGAACAAGGCGTGCGCGCGAAGCCGCGCGCCTAGTCGTACACATACCGAGAAGCAATCCGCTACGGCTTCTCCCGCCGTAAAGACTCCACCAGCGAACTGCAACGGACTATGGGCCAGCGCTGGCTCCAGTGCCAGACACTCCTGGTACGACAACACCTTCTCCACAGCAATCGCG
>CAJBVC010000365.1 GCA_903958915.1 uncultured beta proteobacterium | reverse complement strand
CTGCCGTCACGCTGTATGCACAGTGGACGTTGATCCCGACCTACAGCGTCACCTACAACAGCAACACCAACACGGGCGGCAGTGTGCCCACCGATGGCGCCACCTACGCCAACGGCGCAACGGTCACTGTGCTGGGCAACACCGGCACCCTGGTCAGGACCGGCTACACCTTCAATGGCTGGAACACTGCCGCCAACGGATCTGGCACTGCACGGACCGCAGCCTCGACCTTCACCATGGGTTCAGCTGCCGTCACGCTGTATGCGCAGTGGACTGTAGCTGTCGTTAATGGCAACTGTGGTAGCCCAGCCCCTTCTGCTTTTGCGCCCAATGCCAACCTGTGCCTCAGTGGCAGCGTTAGCGCGGTCGTCTTGAGTGGTGGTCGCTGGAACTGGTCCTGCGCTGGTTCGAACTCCGGTAGTAACGGAAGTTGCTCATCCTCGCTGCAAAACGTGTCCACCGGTACGGGCAATGCTACGGCCACGGTCGCCACCACCAATAATTGGGTGATCGACGGCGCCCGGTCGGCCGGCTTTATCAAAGTAACAGGCGACCCCAGCGGGAAATCACCTCTGGTGGGGCCGCCAGAGGGTGTGAAACTGCCCTATGGTTTGTTTGACTTCACCCTCAACACCGACAAGCCAGGCACGGCAGCAAGCATGACCATCAACTACCCCACAGCGCTGCCGGCCAATACGGTGTACTGGAAGTTTGGCAAAACCCCCGGTGACCCCACTCCCCACTGGTACGTGTTCTCCGGTGCAGTGTTCAACGCAGAGCGCACCTCCGTCACACTGACCATTGTCGATGGCGGCGAAGGCGACGATGATCTCAGTGCCAATGGCGTAATCTCTGACCCGGGAGGCCCCGGCGTCTATGTGGATCCCAACGACACCGATGGTGACGGGTTCCCCGACAACCTGGAAGCGGCCAATGGTCTGAGCGTGGGCGTCAAAGACAACGACGTCTTTAGCAACACCAAATTCTTTGTGATGCAGCTCTACCGCGACGTCCTGTACCGCGAGCCAGAAGCCGGCGGCCTGGCGTTCTGGCAAAAGCAGCTTGACACAGCAGTCTTAACCCGTGCGCAGGTAGTCAAGGAAGTGCTGTATTCGCCAGAGTCCCAGGCACGCGGTGGTGCTGTGGTGCGCATGTACCTTGGAGCACTCAAGCGGCTGCCCACGGTGGCGGAGCTGAAGCAGCATGCACTGGCACTGCAGGGCACAAGCACGCTAGAGCAAATTGGCATGGCGCTGATTGTGGGAACAGACTTCACCAAGGCGTATGGAGCGTTGAGCAATGCAGCCTTGATCGACCAGCTTTACCGCAATGTGCGGGGCAGCAGCGATGATGCGGGCCGAGCGTTCTGGCTGGCGCACCTGGATGCGGGGATGAGCAGAGGGGAGGTGCTCATCGGCTTTACGGAGTCAGCCGAGTTCAAGGCGATCAAGAAGATTGATGTGATTGTGGCGATGGACTATTTGGGCCTCCTGGGCCGCACCCCTGAGCAGGCAGGCTTTGACTGGTGGGTGGAGCAGCAAAACACCAACATTCCGGAAGTGCAGGTCATCGGGGGCTTTATCTCCAGCACGGAGTATCACGGACGGTTCTTGCCGTAACACTTGCAATCACAGCGCTATAGTCAAAACAGGCTGTAGCGCCCGTGGAATATGCGTGAGTAGCTATTAAATAAGGAGCAAACGGCCTTTGTGCCGCTCCAGTTGCGCGCGCACCTGGCTCGGCGCCGTGCCCCCCAAGGTGCTGCGGGCGTGCAGGCTGCCGTGCAGACTCAGGACCTCGTAAACATCTTTCTCGATGGTGGGGTTGAATTCTTGGAGCACTGCCAGCGGCAGTTCTGAAAGGTCGACCTGGTGGCTGGTGGCAGCCTTCACTGCGTGGGCCACAACTTCGTGGGCATCGCGAAACGGCAGGCCTTTTTTGACGAGGTAGTCCGCCAGATCGGTGGCGGTGGCGTATCCCTTGCGCACGGCGGCCTCCATTGCTGTGGCGTTGACGGTGATGCCGCCTTCTTTTTGGCCCGTGGCGGAATTGAGTTGACCGCCCACCATCTCGCTGAAGATGCGCAGCGTATCTTTGAGGGTGTCGACGGTGTCAAACAGGGGCTCTTTGTCTTCCTGATTGTCTTTGTTGTAGGCCAGGGGTTGGCCTTTCATGAGGGTGATGAGGCCCATCAGGTGACCGACCACGCGGCCTGTCTTGCCTCGGGCAAGTTCAGGTACATCCGGGTTTTTTTTCTGCGGCATGATCGAGCTGCCCGTAGTGAAGCGGTCGGCGATTTTGATGAAGCCAAAGTTCTGGCTCATCCACAGAATCAGCTCTTCACTCATGCGGCTGATGTGCACCATGCACAAGCTCGCCGCTGCCGAAAACTCGATGGCAAAGTCGCGGTCGCTCACGGCATCGAGGCTGTTTTGGCACACCGCAGGATTGCCGGCCTCGTCGACCATGCCCAAGGTTCGTGCCACACGCTCACGGTCGAGCGGATAGCTGGTGCCGGCTAGCGCTGCTGCGCCCAAAGGCAGCCGGTTGGTACGGCGGCGTACTTCGGTAAACCGCTCGGCATCGCGGCTGAACATTTCCACATAGGCCAGCAGGTGGTGCGCAAAACTCACGGGTTGCGCCACTTGAAGGTGCGTGAAGCCGGGCATGACCACGTCCACGTTCTTTTCAGCGACCTCGATGAGCGAGCGCTGCAGTTCGACCAGAAGTTCACTGATCAGGTCAATTTCATCACGCAACCACAAACGCACGTCGGTGGCGACCTGGTCATTGCGAGAGCGACCGGTGTGCAAGCGCTTTCCGGCGTCGCCCACCAATTGGGTCAGTCGTGCTTCAATGTTGAGGTGGACGTCTTCGAGGTCGAGTTTCCAGTCAAACCGATCAGCCTCGATGTCGGCGGTGATCTGGGCCATGCCGCTGACGATCTGTACATGGTCGGCGCTAGCGATGATGCCCTGCGCGGCCAGCATCTCGGCGTGCGCCAGGCTGCCGGCAATGTCGGCCTGCCACAAGCGTTTGTCAAAGAACACGCTGGAGGTGTAGCGTTTGACCAGATCACTCATCGGTTCTGCAAATAGCGCAGACCATGCCTGGGATTTTTTATCGAGTTGGTTGTGTGACATGGGGCTGTTGTTTAAATGGAGTCAAAATCCGGATACATGCAAGACACCCAAATATTATCGACGTTCCAGGACTTGGCACCTGCCGGGGAGGCGCCGTCTGCTGCCAATGCGCTGGTGTTCGATGCTTGTCAAATGGGTGTGGTGTTGCGCGCGGTGCTGTTCGTCGAACTGGTACTGGCGGTAGCGATGGTGTATGTGTCGGCGGGCTGGCTGGATTGGATCACTCGGGTATCGCTGGGCACGGGTGCGGCATTGCCTGCCACATTGGCCTGGTTGCTCAGCGCCTGTGCGCTCAAACGCTTACTGGCACGCTGTGCACCCGCTGTGCAGTACAGCTTTGCCGTGGGTTTGGGTGCCTTGGCTGGTGCATATGGTTGTGGTGTGCTGGCGGTGGCGGGGTTGCTGGTGGAGGCGCCCTGGATTGCGAGCGCCTTGAGCGGTGCACTGCTGTCGGCGGTGCTGGTCGCGGCTCTGGCGATGCGCGCCAAGGGACGATTGCCAGCGGACACCTCCGCACGGCTGGCTGAACTGCAGTCGCGTATTCGTCCCCATTTCCTT
>CAJBVC010000364.1 GCA_903958915.1 uncultured beta proteobacterium | reverse complement strand
GTTTTAGTGATCTAGGTCAAACGGCCTAGTGCCTTTTGTCGACTAAGGTGCAACGCGTCAGTTCGCTACATCACAAAATCTACACAGGAGACACCATGCGATCAGTTCAACGCGTTTTTTCCCTCATTGCCGGAGCCACCCTCGCCTCCCTGATGGGTCTCTCGGCCATCGCCGCCGAAACCGAATCGTCGATCGCACGCGGCGGTCGTCTGTATGACAAATACTTTGGCGAAAACAAAACAGCCAAGCCTGCCGCAGACCACCCCTCGTATATCAAGGATGGCAAGTACGGCAAGGAAAACTCCTGGCGCTGCAAAGAGTGCCACGGCTGGGACTACAAAGGTAAGGATGGCGCCTACGCCAAGGGCGGCCATTTCACCGGCATCAAGGGCATTAACGGTGCCGCCGGCAAAGACCCTGCCGCCATTGCTGCAGTTTTGCGCGACAAGTCCCACGGCTACACCGAAGCCCAGCTGACAGCCAAAGACGCGGAAGATCTAGCCAATTTTGTATCCAAAGGGCAAGGCACCCTGGCCAAGTACCTCGACGCTGCCAACAAGTCGACTGGCAATGTCGGCAAGGGCGAGGCCTACTACAACACCATGTGTGCCGGATGCCACGGGCTGGACGGCAAGAAGGTCAAGGACGGCCCGGCCATCGGTTCTGTTGCGGACAACGGCGCCGAGATGATGCACAAAGTGTTGAACGGTCAACCCGGCGAAGCCATGCCGGCCATGCGCGCCATCGACCATCAGATTTCCGCTGACATTGCAGCCTATCTGACGAAACTGCCCAAGTGACGCTGACGCGTTGGGGACTGGCAGCGCTAGTCCTCGCAAGCGCTCTGGGTGGCGTGGTGGCCTGGGGCGGCTTCAATGTTTTCATGGAATCCACCAACACCACTGCGTTTTGCATTTCCTGCCACGAAATGCAAAGCACGGTGTACGTGGAGTACCAGAAAAGCCCCCACTACACCAATCGCTCGGGCGTGCGCGCGGGTTGCCCGGATTGCCATGTGCCCAAGGAATTTGGGCCCAAGATGCTGCGCAAAATGCAGGCAAGCCTGGAGTTGTTTCATCACCTCCGGGGCACTATCGATACGCCTGAAAAGTTTGAGGCAAACCGCGGCGCGATGGCCGAGCGCGTTTGGGCATCGATGATGGCCAGCGATTCCCACGAATGCCGCAACTGCCATAGCTGGGAAGCCATGGACCCACACAAGCAGACCCAGCGCGCACAGGAAAAGATGGCGGAAGGCCGCAAGGCTGGACAAACCTGTATTGAGTGCCACAAGGGAATTGCGCACACCCTGCCAAGACGCGACGACTGAGTCCAGCCCGATCAGAAAGTATTGGGCGTCTTCGCGTTCAAGCTTCTGCGTGCAACGGGAAGAAAGGCGGAAATATGATTGCGTATTTATTGACAGCGTTGCTGGCACTGCTAGGCGCGATGCTACCTGGTGCGGCATTGGCAATCGATGAAGCATCTATCGTGCGCGGTGGCCGGCTCTACGACCACTGGAGCCGCGAGTCTCGCACCCGACCGCCCAGCGAGGCTCACCCTCTGCTTGCCAGCAAACTACCGGGCTTGGCGGGACCACAAACCTGGCGTTGCGCCACCTGCCATGGCTGGGACTATCGGGGCGCCAACGGCTTCGTTGGTATTCGCAGTTATCAGGGGAAAGATCCAGCGGCAATCGTCGCCCTGCTGAAAGACCCCAACCACCGCTACGGCGAACTCCTGCGCGAACGTGATCTGCAAGACCTTGCCAACTTCGTCAGCAAGGGGCAATTTGACATTCCAGCCGCAGTCGAAAAATGGCGCAATGTCGGTGTGGCAGACACCGCATCGGCCAAGACCTACACCACCATTTGCGCCAACTGCCACGGCCAGGATGGCAGCCTGTTGCGTGAGGTGGCACCTCTAGGCGATGCCGCCCGTCAACGTCCGCTGGAAGTCATGCACGTGCTGCTCAATGGCCACCCGGGCGGTGCGATGCCGGCGCTGAGCGCACTGGGTACGGATATGGTGGCCAGAATGATGGCTTACACACGTAACTTGCCTGCCTTGAATGTCGATGCGTCCGTCACCCATGGCGGCAGGCTTTACGACAACTGGCAGGCCGAACTGGGTGCGCCCCATCTCTCGCTGCCCCACCCGGCCTATCCGCGCAATGCGTTTTATGCCAACGACGCACTGCTCACCTGGCGCTGCTCTTCCTGCCACGGTTGGGATTACCGTGGTAATCGCGGTGTGTATGCCAGCGGGCGCCACGCAACCGGAATCAAGGGCATCAGCGCGATGGCCGGCGTAGACCCCGCACGCATTGCCGAGGTGCTGACCGACAGCACCCATCGGTATGACGCAGTGCTCAAGCACCGTGACATGCAGGATCTGGCCAATTTTGTGAGTGCCGGACAGATCGATATGGAAAACTCCATCGACCGGCAAACTCGCGCGGTGCGTGGGGATGCGCTGCGCGGCAGCCCCTACTACCGCACCATCTGTGCGGGCTGCCATGGTCTGGACGGGCAGCACGTGGGATCTCCGCCACTGGGTGGCGTGGTTCGCGCAAACCCCTGGGGTGCGCTGCATACGGTGCTGAACGGCCACCCGGCAGAAAAGATGCCCGCCATGCGCGAGCTCGATCGCCAGATGCTGCTGGATGTGCTCGCCCATGTGCAAGG
>CAJBVC010000363.1 GCA_903958915.1 uncultured beta proteobacterium | reverse complement strand
GGTCTTGAAGTGGTCCAGATCGATAAACAGCAGGGCTCCGCTCATTCCATTGCGAGCGCTGCTGGCAAGCGCGTGCTGCAGGCGATCCATGAGCATGCGCCGGTTAGGCAAGCCGGTCAGGGGATCAAAGAACGCCAGTTGCCGAATCTGGTCCTCGGCCGCCTTGCGCTGCGTGATATCCGAGAATGAAGTCACGTAGTTGGCGACACGACCACGCTCGTCCATCACAGCAGTAATGTGCATCCACTCGGGGCAGACCTCGCCGTTCTTGTGACGATTCCAGATTTCACCCTCCCACTTACCTACGCGTTTGAGTTCCGCCACCATATGCACATAGAACTCCCGGTCGTGCCGCCCCGATTTCAGAAACTCAGGCGTGCGGCCGATTGCTTCTTCTGCGGTGTAGCCAGTGATGCGGCAGAAGGTGTGGTTGACCTTCAGAATCAGGTGGTTGGCATCGGTCACCAGCATGCCTTCCTGCGCCTCAAAAGAGATCGCCGCCACGCGCAATTCGGCTTCCGCACGCTTGCGTTCAGCCAGATCGATGTCAAAGCAAAACATCTCGCCCGAGGACGATCCATTGCGCACCAGGGCATGGCTGGAAAACACGGGCACCTCGGATCCATCCTTGTGCTGGAGTATCAATTCGGCAGCCCCGATTGGCTCACCCGTGGCAAACATGGCCTGCATGGCCTCGCGCACCCCTTGGCGCATCGGCTCGGGAATGATGAGGTCCAGCAAATTGCGCCCGACTACTTCGTTGGCGGAGTATCCATACAGGCGCTCGGACGCTGCGTTCCAGTACGTCGTGGTTCCATCGGGTGCGTACCCTTGTACCGCTACGGTCGGAATATCCTGCAACAGCCCGCGAAATCGTGCCTCATTGGCCGCAAGCTGCAATTCATTGGCCTCGCGCCGCGCGGCATCCTGCAACAACCAGCCCAGCAGCACCGTGGCGCATGGAAACACCAGAAGTACCGGCAATGCGACCTCACTCAGCACTTTCGGCGCCACCGATTGCGGCAACAATGAAAACAAAAATATCACGACTGCGTGCACCAGCAGGCCAAACCCCAACAAGTACAAAGCCGTTGTCTTCATCAGATGCCTGCGTTCCAGCCAACGGTAGGCCAGCCCCAAAGCGACGCTGATGACGATCACCGATACCCCGACCGTGGCGCCTGGCCCGCCCAGGTAGAGTCGATAGGCTCCCGCAATCGACCCTGCAACCAGTGCAGCGACCGGCCCACAGAACACCGCCGACAGACTTAAAACCACCGATCGAGCGTCAAAAAACACGCCCGGCGCAAGCACCAGCGGCGTCATCATGCCAATGACGCAAATAAGCCCAAACAAGAGTCCTTGTGCAACTTGTCCCGACAGGTCGCGGCCGCGCCAGAGCCGCATGCTGAGACTCTGCAACTGGCTGAGGGCCAGTAACAGTGCGGCACCCTTGACAAGCTCTAGGAACACAGCAATACGACCGCCCGAGCCTCCATGGCCCGCCCCTCCCCCACCGGCCCCATCTTTTCTGCCGTTTTGGCTTTGACGTTGATTTGGTCCGGGTCGATGCCAAGCACCTGGGCAATACGGGTCCGCATGGCCGCGATGTGGGGTGCCAGTTTTGGCGCCTGCGCAATCACGGTGCAGTCCACGTTCCCGATCTGGTACCCCAGCGCGCGAACCTTGTTCACCACTTCAGACAACAACGCGGCGGAATCCGCTCCCTGAAACTGCGTTTGTGTGTCAGGAAAATGGGAGCCAATATCACCCAACCCTGCCGCACCGAGCAGTGCGTCGGTAATGGCATGCAACAACGCATCGGCATCGGAATGTCCCAGCAGTCCTTTGGCAAAAGGAATATCAATGCCGCCCAGGATCAACCGGCGCCCCTCCACCAGGGCATGAATATCCCATCCTTCACCCACTCGCACCTTCATTCTGTCTCCTCGCCCAGTCACCAACGACTTTGCAATCCTTCCCCATTATTGACCGATTGGCTCACGCTCCATGGTTGAAAAGCACCATGGAGGCGTCGAAGCAAGGGTTTTCACCGACGCCATCAACGTGGCTGCATGCAGCATGGCACAACACTACCGTCGACGCGTCTCCAGCACTGCTTGGGCCAGCGCGAAGTCCATGGGGTAGGTCACTTTGAAGTTCTGCGCACTGCCCTCCACCAGCAAGGGGGACTTGCCCGCAAACTCCATGGCGCTGGCTTCGTCGGTTACGCAGTCGCCTGCTGCCAGCAAGGCGTCGTGAAGCTCGGAAATGCGAAACATCTGGGGTGTTTGTGCCAACCACTTGTCGCTGCGATCCACTGTTTCCGCTGCACGGCCTGCGACTTCACGTTTGAGCGTGTCCGGTAGTTTGAGCGCCAACAGTCCACCCACGGCGTCTCCCTGGCATGCGTCAATCAACGCATCGATTTGCGCCGAGGTCACCAGACAGCGTGCAGCGTCGTGCACTAGCACCCAGTCGTTGCCATCAGCACCCCTGTGCAGCAGCGCACTTAGGCCATTCAAAACGCTCGCAGCTCTTGTGGAGCCTCCGCAAGCAGCTACCAAAAAAGCAGCATTGGGAGCATCAAAAAAAGTATCCCCGGCGCTCACTACCACCAGGGTTCCAGCCAGCCTTGTCACCTGCGCAAAGGCCGCCAAGGTGTGCCGAACCATCGGCTGTCCAGCCACCAATTGGTACTGTTTGGGCACTGGCGTGCCGGCCCTTGACCCGGTGCCCGCGCACGGAATCAGCGCCCAATAGCGTGGCGCTGGCACTTGGGCGAACGGGTCCTGGGCGGGTGTTGGGGTCATGGTTCGGTCCCCATTCTAGAATCATGCCTCTCATGGATCTACCCAAACTTACCCTGGGCAAGCGTTTCACGCTGCCCCGCCCGACCGGTTCCGCTGACGCCTTGCTACTCGCCCAACTCGGGCTGCGCGAGAAATCTCTTGGCAAGCCCATGACGGTCGTCACCGCCGACGCCAGCGATGCCCAGCGCCTGCTTGAAGAAATTGCGTTCTTTGCGCCTGCCTTGCGCTGCGCGTTGTTCCCTGACTGGGAAACCCTGCCGTATGACACCTTTTCACCGCACCAGGACCTCATCAGCGAGCGCCTGGCCACCCTGTGGCGCATCAGCCAGCGAGACAAGGACACCGGCGCTGACGTGGTGATTGTCCCTGCCACCACTGCTCTGTACCGCCTGGCACCCCCGAGCTTTCTCGCCGGATACACCTTTGCATTCAAGGTCAGGCAGAAACTTGACGAAGCCAAGCTGAAGGCGCAACTCACCCTGGCGGGCTACAGCCATGTCACCCAGGTGGTCAGCCCGGGTGAATACGCGGTACGTGGTGGCCTCATCGACCTGTTTCCGATGGGCAGTGCGGTACCGTTTCGGGTCGACCTGTTTGACGACGAGATCGACAGCATCCGCACCTTTGACCCCGACAGCCAGCGCAGCCTCTACCCGGTGCCTGAAGTGCGCCTGCTGCCCGGGCGCGAGTTTCCGATGGACGAGGCCGCGCGGGCGCGCTTTCGCAACCGTTGGCGTGAACTGCTCGACGGGGACCCCACCAAGAGCCGCATCTACAAGGACATGGGTGCCGGTGTCGCCACGGCCGGCATCGAGTACTACTTACCCTTGTTCTTTGAAGAAACCGCCACCGTCTTTGATTACCTGGGGCCAGACGCCACGGTCGTGTTGCACGGTGATCTGGAAAGCGCTTTTCAACGCTTTTGGACCGATACCAAAGAGCGCTTTCGGCTGCTGCAAGGGGACCCGGAGCGCCCCGCCCTGCCACCTGAATCATTGTTTCTCGGCACCGAGCAGTTTTTCGCCAAAGCCAATACCTACGCGCAACTCGCCATCAAGAAGGCAGCAGACGCAGAAACTGGTTCACCCTACGTTGAACTGGAAGCACTGCCAGTCCTGTCGGTGGAGCGCGGCAACGAAGACCCGCTGCTACGGCTCAAATCGCACGCCCGCAACACCCAGCAGCGCTTGCTGGTGCTCGCCGAGAGTGATGGCCGCCGCGAGAGTCTGCTCGACTTCCTGCGCAATGCGGGGATCAGCCCGCCCGCGTTCGACTCGCTGGAAGACTTTCTGGCAAGCGCAGAGAAGTTTGGCATTGCTACGGCTGGCCTTTCCAACGGGTTTAGCTGGCTGGAACAGGGCATCGACTTCATTACCGAAACCGAGCTATTTGCCACGGCGCCGATGGCACGCAGGCGCCGCAAGCAGGAGCAGGTCAGTGAT
>CAJBVC010000362.1 GCA_903958915.1 uncultured beta proteobacterium | reverse complement strand
AGGGTTTGGCGACGAGGTCAAACGCCGCATCATGATCGGAACTTACGTTTTGTCGCACGGCTATTACGATGCGTACTACCTGCAAGCCCAGAAAATTCGCCGCATGATCGCTGACGACTTTCAGGCTGCCTTTGCAAAGTGTGACCTGATTGCCGGGCCAGTGGCCCCCACGGTGGCATGGAAAATTGGCGACAAGTCGGACGACCCCGTTGCCAACTACCTTGCAGATATCTTCACCCTGCCAGCATCGCTCGCGGGCTTGCCCGGGATGAGCATCCCGGTTGGGTTTGCACAATCCAGCGCTGACAAGGGCATGCCGATTGGGATGCAACTGATTGGCAACTACTGCCAGGAATCCCGCCTCCTCAACGCTGCGCACGGTTTTCAGCAGGCGACCGACTTTCATGAGGCCAAGCCCGCAGGATTCTGACTATGACAACCGACAAGACAAACACCCTGCTGGTGCGGGGTTACGAGGTGGTAATCGGGTTTGAAACCCATGCCCAACTTTCCACACAGTCCAAGATTTTCTCCCGGGCCCGCATTGCTTTCGGGGCCGAGCCTAACACTCAGGCTTGCGCTGTCGATTTGGCACTGCCGGGGACACTGCCCGTCATGAACAAGGGCGCGGTGGAACGTGCCATTACGTTTGGCCTGGCGGTCGGCGCCCATATCGCACCCGAAAGTGTGTTTGCACGCAAGAACTATTTCTATCCCGACTTGCCCAAGGGGTATCAGATCAGCCAGTTTGAGATTCCGGTCGTGGAAGGCGGTGCCGTCGAGTTCTTCATGCCCGAGGTCAAAGGCATTGCCGAGAAGAAGTCGGTGCGTCTGGTGCGCGCCCACCTGGAGGAAGACGCTGGAAAGTCATTGCATGAAGACTTTGTGGGCCAGACCGGTATCGACCTCAACCGTGCGGGCACGCCGTTGCTGGAGATCGTCACCGAGCCCGATATGCGTTCCAGCACAGAGGCGGTTGCGTACGCCAGGGAGTTGCACAAGATTGTGACCTGGATCGGCATTTGCGACGGCAACATGCAGGAGGGCAGTTTTCGCTGTGATGCCAACGTATCGGTCCGCAAGCCCGGTCAACCGTTGGGTACGCGCCGGGAAATCAAGAACCTCAACAGCTTCAAATTTATGCAGCAGGCCATCGACTTCGAGGTACGCTGGCAGATTGAACAAATAGAGGACGGGCACGCTATCGAACAGGCGACGGTTCTATTCAACCCCGACAGCGGCGAAACCCGCGCCATGCGTACCAAGGAAGATGCAGCAGACTATCGCTACTTCCCTGACCCCGATTTGCCGCCGCTATGCATTTCAGAGCAGTGGGTGCACGCCGTTCGTGCGCAAATGGCCGAATTGCCACGCGTCATGGCAGAGCGTTTTGTGCAGGAATACGGACTTCCTGAGTATGACGCGACCCAACTTACCCAAAGTAAGGCGATGGCACAGTATTTTGAGGATGCAGCACGCAGTAGCGGTCAGGCCAAATTGGTCAGCAACTGGATCATGGGAGAAGTCTCACGGCGTCTCAATGCCGATGAAATTGGCATTGACAAGGCGCCTGTGCAGACGGAGCAACTCTCTTTGATGGTTCAGCGCATCGCGGACGGTACCATATCCAACAGCGCCGCGCGCCAGGTGTTTGACGAACTATGGTCCCAGTCGAACGCGAACGTTGATGCCGTGATCGAATCGAAAGGCCTGCGTCAGATGAACGACAGCGACGCACTGGAACGCATCGTGGACGAAGTGCTCGCCGCCAACCCAAAGAACGTGGAAGAGTTTCGTGCTGGCAAAGACAAGGCGTTCAATGCCCTGGTGGGACAGATCATGAAAGCCAGCAGGGGAAAAGCCAACCCCCAACAGGTCAACGACTTGTTGCGGGCCAAACTAGCCCCGTGACCATTTATCTGGATGACGAGGAGCTTGTGCCTGACGTCCAAAGCTGACGCAAGCGCACCAACTCGTCGTCGAATCTCACATTGACGCGCCGAATCTCGGCTTCCTGCTCCTGGATGAAGCGGCGCTGCACGGCCTGACTCTGCACGTTCTCTTCGAGTTGCCG
The DNA here is from genome assembly GCA_903958915.1 of uncultured beta proteobacterium. Taxonomy (GTDB): domain Bacteria; phylum Pseudomonadota; class Gammaproteobacteria; order Burkholderiales; family Burkholderiaceae_C; genus Allorhodoferax. The sequence continues at coordinate 309 of CAJBVC010000362.1, read as the reverse complement.
GCGCACATAGGCAGGAGCTTTGTTTGGGTCTTTTTTATAAAACTCCATCTCATCGTCGATACCCACGCGCTGTTTGATCAGTTCATCGAGGCGATTCTTAGCTGCTTGAATCACCACCTTGATTTGCGCCATCGCTTCAATGCGCTCCTGATCGTGGACTGCCCGGTTCGGAAAGCGCGTCAACAAGGCGCGGTCACGCCGCTTTTCGTCGGCTGTCCGGTTGCGCTCTTCCGCTTCGCGCCGCTCCTTTTGCTCCAGCTCCGCCTTCTCCTGTGCGGTCAGACTGGGGCCGACCTTGGCCTTCACGGT
>CAJBVC010000361.1 GCA_903958915.1 uncultured beta proteobacterium | reverse complement strand
CGCCGCCGAGGCCCAGCCAAGGTTCGCATAGGTGTCGTAAGTGACCCGTGTAATTTGTGCCCCAAGGTCGGGATCCATATTGGCCCATGGCTGGAATTCTCCGACGAACAGTGGAGCGTCCAGCGTTCGCATGCGCGCACTCCACTCGCACACACCGCTGCCTGCAGGAATGCAGGTGAGCCAGTTTCGGTGAACTTCTACTCCGGGTGTGCCCCAGCCAAAGTGGCCTGGGTAAGGGTGAAACTCGAAGGCAATGTTTTGCAGGCCCTTGTCGGATGGCTTGCCATAGGCGTCGATACCGCTGCTGTGGCCTGGCAGGATGATGACGTGATTGGCATCGACCGCGCGCACGCTGGCGTAGAGCCGCAGCATCACCGCCGCCATGTCGCTGGCCGTCGTCCCCCAGGGCTCGTTGAGCAGGCTGTAGCCGGCCACTGCGGCACGGTCTTTGTAGCGCGATGCAATCTGCCGCCACAGCCAGGTGGTTCGTTCCTGGTACTCGGGGGTGGTCCAGTACAGGTTCTTTCCGGCGCAGCCGCTGTGGTGTTCAAGCCCCTGGCTTCCCACGGCACCGTGCAGATCTAGGACGACGTAAATGCCGCGTTTTTCCGCTTCGGCAATCGCGTCGTCCAGGTAATGCCATGCGTCGGCTCTTAAGTGACGTGGATTCTTCTCGTCTTCAATCAAGCTCCAGATGAAGGGAATGCGGACCAGGTTCAGGCCAAAGCGGGGAATCAGGTCCCAGTCGCGCTGTGTCATCCAGTTGTCGCGAAAAAGCTTCAGCAGGCGCTGGCGCTCGGTATACCCAAACCGTTTATCCAGAGTGGCCTCCAGCGTGCATTGGTCGTCCAAATCCGTGGATCGCTGACCCATCATCCAGAATTCCAGCATCAGCCAGTTGCCCAGATTGACACCCTTGAGTGCCACCGGTTTGCCTTCGGTTGTGACCCACTGCGTTCCCCGAGCACGGAGCATGGGGAGGTCACCAGCATGCGCGGCCCAGGACATCAGCCAGGCCAGCGCAATCGCACCGAGAGTGCGGCCAAGAAAGTATTGAAAGGTCGATGGGATCATTGGGAGGTCTCGTTCAAGGCAGCAGTTCAAATTCTGAGCGCAAGCGGATATCGGCACTGGAAGCGCCCACCATCAGGTCGAACGCACCCGGTTCTGCAGTCCAGCGCAGTTGCTCGTCAAAGAACGAGAGCTTTTCACGGTCGATGGCAAAGTGCAGGGTCTTGCTTTCGCCCGGTGCAAGGCGAACCTTCTGAAAGTCTTTGAGTTCGCGCACCGGACGCACTACGGACGCCACCCGATCACGCAAGTACAGTTGCACCACCTCTTCGCCGGCCACCTTCCCGGAGTTGGTAAGTTTCAAAGAAACGCGCAATACATCACTCCCCCGCAGGGTTTGGCGATCCAGGGCGAGGTCCGAATACGCGAAACTGGTGTAGCTCAGTCCGAAACCAAATGGAAAGCGCGGCGTGCTCTGCAGGTCGATGTAACCGGTCGTAAAACCGGTGGTCGGAACGTCGGGTGCCGGTCGCCCGGTGTTGAAGTGGTTGTAGTAGATGGGAATTTGCCCCACACTACGCGGAAACGTCATGGGCAGTTTGCCCGCGGGGTTGACGTCACCTACCAGCACATCGGCAATGGCGTTTCCGGCCTCCGTGCCCAGCCACCACGTGTAGAGAATCGCAGGCACGTTGTCAGCGATCCAGTTGAACACCAGGGGACGGCCGGCATTGATCACCACGATGACCGGTTTGCCTGTCGCATGCAATGCCCGCACCAGGTCTTCCTGCACGCCGGGCAAGCCAATATTGCTGCGGCTCTTGGCCTCACCACTGTGGTCCCACTTTTCACCTACGCTCACGATGACCACGTCGGCCTCTTGCGCGACTTCCAACGCTTGTGCGAAACCCTCACGGCCAGTGCCTTCCACCGCGCAGCCTTGCGCGTACAGCAAGCGCACATCCTTGCCGAGCTTGTTTTTCAGGCCATCCCATTGGGAAACCACATGCTTGGAGTAGTCCACGTCGGCCAGGTCGACCGACCAGGCGCCCTGGTTTTCCTTGTGTAACTTCACCATCGGCCCGATGAGTGCAACGGTTTTGATCGTCTTCGCAAGCGGCAAGGTGGCAGCATCGTTTTTCAGCAACACAATGCTTTTTCCTGCTATCTCGCGCGCGGCCTGGCGATGCGCCGGATTGGACAGAACGGATTTCTCACGCTCGGCATTGTTGAAGCGGTAGGGGTCGTCGAACAGGCCTAGCTCAAATTTTTTGCGCAACACGCGACCCACAGCGTCGTCGATCTGCGCCAGTGGAACCTTGCCTTGCTGTACCAGTGACGGGAGTTGCTCGCGGTAGGCGTTGCTCTCCATGTCCATGTCACTGCCTGCAGCCATCGCCAGCTGCGCTGCATCACGCTTGTCGCGGGCGTAACCGTGGGCCACCATTTCACCGATGGAGCCCCAATCGGACACCACGAACCCGGTGAACCCCCACTGCCCCTTGAGTATGTCGCGCTGCAGGTACTTGCTGCCGGTGGCGGGTACGCCATTGAGGTCGTTGAAGGAGTTCATGAAGGTCGCCGCGCCCGCGTCCAACGCTGCCTTGAAGGGAGGAAGGTAGGTCTCCCACAAGGTGCGCAGACTCATGTCGACTGCGTTGTAGTCGCGCCCACCGATCGCCGCACCGTAAGCCGCAAAGTGTTTCGCGGTCGCCATGACGGCGTCCAGGTCACCCAGTT
>CAJBVC010000360.1 GCA_903958915.1 uncultured beta proteobacterium | reverse complement strand
TGGAAAGTCTTTCCGGGCAAGCGGAATTTGTAGTGCAGCCCTGCGACGGACTGGCCGATGCGATCGAACGCAGCGATGCTATACAAATAGGAGCTATCTGCGCACAGTCCACAAGCGTAATGGGCACTTTTGGCTCAAAACCTGGCCAGATTGACACGCTCGTTTTGGGTTGCACCCACTATCCCTTTGTCAGCGACGTTCTCAAATCGCTAGTAGGACAGCCCGTACACATGCTCGAAGGTGGCGCTCCGGTGGCACGCCAGACCCGACGGGTGCTGGAGCAACGCGGTTGGCTTGCCGACTCTCCCATTGCCCATGCCGCACGGCCACCGCAATTGGTTATTGGCTCCACCGGTACTACCGATGGGCTGCAGAACGCCGTCCAGTGCTGGCTGGGCCTGGACTGTTCCGTGGCATCATGGAAACTATGAAGCTCTTCATTTGGTCAGCGCTCCTGCTTGCCAGCGTCAGCGTCCAGGCGTCACTGTGCGAGAACGGAAAACGCCAGTCGCCCATCAACATCACTGCCACCCAAAAACGATCTGGCCCTGAACCCGACTTCGCCTACCACCCAGCGCCACTGAACATTGCCAACGATGGACACACGGTGCGCGTGCGATTCGACAAGCGCAGCACATTGCGGCTCGGCAAGGAGCAATACACATTGCAGCAGTTCCACTTTCACACGCCAGGCGGCGACCAGATCCACGGGGAAGAGTTTCCCATGGCCGCGCATCTGCTGCACAAAAGTGCATCCGGACAGCTGCTGGCGGTGGTGGTGCTGTTTCGAACCGGCAAGGAAAACTCGGTCCTGCGCCAACTGTTGCCCTTGATCCCGCCCAAGCAGGATGGCGATCATCTGCAGGCCGGTCTGTCCATTGACGCCGTCAGTCTGGTACCCCGGCAACATGCGTATTACCGCTACGCCGGCTCGCTGACCGCCGCGCCATGCACCGAGGGTGTGGAATGGATCGTGATGAAGCAACCGCTGGAACTCTCTGGCGAACAACTAGCGGCCTACCGCAATCGTTTTGCCGACAACGGTCGTGCCGTGCAGCCCCTGCACCAGCGCTCTGTTGTAGAGGTGCCTTAGCGCTCCTCGGTGAGTAAGCCGTTAGTTTCGGGTCTCTTGCGAAAGGTCAAGGCACATCCGCCATGGACCGGGAACAATTCCCGGGGCGCGAATGGCGCGATTCCCACCTTTTGCTTCAAGGACTCCCTGCATGTTCCGATTTGAAAAAACCACTGCGGCCACCGCTAGACGGCTCGCAGTGGCATGGCTCGCAATTCCACTGCTATTGGGCTTTGCTACTTCCGTTGCTGCGCAGACCAGGAAGATCGACCCATCCGCCGGCATCGCAGTCAAGGTGACACCGGAGATGATTGGTGCAGGCATCGTATCGAGTGGCGTTACGTTGCCGCCCATACCGCCCGTCACAGGCAACCGAAAGAATCGCGTACCGTCCTGGGGCAAACCTCTGCCCTACCCCATCATCATTGCGGACCGACGCAACAACCGGTTGATCGAAATTGCGCCTGACAAAAGCATTGTGTGGGAGTTTCCGTCACCGAGTCTGGAGGTCTATCGGGGCAATGAGGATGTGAACTTCTCGGCCGACGGCAAATTGCTGGCGATCAGCGAGGAGGACAACTACGACCTGCATATCGTGGACTACGAGAGCAAGGCGCTGACCTGGACCTATGGTGTTCCCAACCACCGTGGCAGCAAGAATGGCCTTTTGAACTACCCCGATGACTCGCACCTGCTGGCCGACGGTCAATTCGTCACCGCAGATATCCGTAACTGCCGGGTACTGATCATCGACCCCAAGACCAACAAGGAGACCACCCAGTGGGGCACACCAGGTCAGTGCAAGCACAACCCGCCCACCCCACAGGCCCACCCCAACGGTGCAACGCCCATGGACAACGGGGACCTGCTTGTCACCGAAATCACCGATGCCTGGATATCGCGCATCACGCGTGACAGTAAGGTGCTTTGGAGCGTCAAAGCGCCGAAGCTGCGCTATCCGTCGGACGCATTCCCGACCGAAGACGGCAAGCACATCATCGTCGCCGACTTCTGGAAACCTGGCCGCGTCATCATTTTTGATCCAGCCACTCGCAAAATCATTTGGGAGTATTTCGTCGAGGATGGCGACGGCATGCTCGACCACCCGTCCATCGCGCGCGAATTGCCGGAGACCGGGGACATTCTTGTCGTGGATGACCTGCACGACCGAGTGGTGGTGATTGATCGCCAGACCAAGAAATTCATCTGGCAGTACGGCGAGAAAGGTAAAAAGGGCTACAAACCCGGGCTTCTCCATTACCCCGACGGAGTGGATCTGGATGTGTTTCGTGACTGGAAAGCGGCGCTCCGGAAGTAGTGTGCCGAATTGGTGCGATTACCTGGCATCAAATTTGCTGAGAAAGATTGCGACTGAGGGTCGCGTCTCCTCGCAGGGCGTTATAACCTTGCTTTAACCCCCGTGCTGTCACAGGCTCGGGGGTTCTTTTCGCGGTCACAATCGGCGGGTCGCTCTGAAGAAATATCCAACTCTCTTACTTCTGCCCCTATGCACCATTTACTGCATCGAACCGCAGCGCTGGTCGCGCTCACCCCTGTACTGCTGTGCACGCCCGCACTTGCGGACAGTTCATCCGCATTCAGCGCGTCGTCCACCGCGATAGGTAGTATTTCTACCTCGGTCGAGAAGTCAAGTGACAGTTCGTCTGGCAAGAAGCAGGTGGCGCAGGGCAGGTACACGCTGGTTGCCATGGAGCCGATCGAACAGCAACCTGACACGCTGCGATTGCGCCTGGTCGCTGCGACTCCAGAGGCCACCACTGAGATTTCGCTGCGGCTCCCACGCAGCGCGGTCGAGCAGGCGCAACTGGCGGTCGGCCAAACACTTGCGGCCAACGATCGCCCTTACGGCATTGCTCTTGCCAAAGTGACAACGGGTGGTGAAGTGTCCACTTTTTTTCTGGTCCTGGCCGATGATTGGTACCACGAACTGGAAAGCCGACCCGTACTGCTCTGAACGCCTGAAGAGCGCACACAGTCATGGCCGGCTCAATTCGCCGCGGCATGGTCGCCTTCGCACTGGCGTGCTGGGGTGCCATCGCGTTCGCCGGGTCGTTGCGTTTTTGCCAGAGCCCTGTGGAGTCGTCTGCGCTGGAGCAGGACCGCTGGATGCAGGTCTCTGCCATCGTCAAGTCCGAACTTGAGCGCTCTGGCGCGAAGGTGGCGCTGGTATCGCGGTCGGGTCTTGCCTTGGAGTGGCTGGGACATCGCTATTCCCATGCGGGCGTCAGTTTGCGAGCGAGCCTCAATGGGCCGTGGTCGGTTCGTCAGTTGTACTTCGCCTGTGATGAGCAGCGCCCCCGCCTTTTTGACCAGGGCATGAGCGGCTTCGTGATGGGATCCAGAGACCCATCGCTGGGCTTTCTTTCCATTGTTTTTCTTCCGGTCGACCAGTCCCTTGCATTGGAAAATACCGCACTCGACAACGGTCAGGCGCTGCGCTGGTTGGGCGACACCTACAGCGTCAATGCCCACGCCTTCAGCCATCGTTACCAGAATTGCAATCAATGGCTGGCCGAACTGCTCGCTGCCGCCTGGGGATCACCGTCACCTGATGCGCAGGGTCGCGCATGGGCACAGCAGTGGCTTGCATCGCAAGGATTTGAACCCAGTGTGGTGCGCCTTGGCTGGCCACCTTTGCTGTGGATCGCGGCGACACTGCCGTGGATACACACCGACGACCATCCTGAAACTGACCTGGCTGTTGCACAATTTCGCCTCACCATGCCTGCGTCGATTGAGACCTTTGTGCACAGGCGTTACCCGCAGGCAACACGCATCGAGTTATGCTATTCCGAAAGCCGCGTGGTTGTCCGTCGCGGCTGGGAATCGCTGGCTTCCGACTGTGTGCCGGATGAAACCGATGAAGTCATCGGACTCCATTTTGCAACCAACTCGTCCTGACAATGAACGGCTCCGAAACACCCATTCTTTACAGCGCCCGTACCGAGCCCGATGGCCTGCAAGTCGATGCATTTTCCAACCAGCCGCTACTGGTCTCTCTGGAACAGGGCGGCAGCAGTTGGCCCAGCTCCTGTCGCAACGGTACCTGCCGCACCTGCATCGGGCAGTTGCACAGCGGTCAGGTTCGTTACGAAGTTGATTGGCCCGGAATCACCACGGAAGAGCAGAACGATGGCTGCGTACTCCCGTGCATTGCTTACCCGTGCTCCAATCTGGTGCTGCGACAGGGCTACTGAAGCGTCACTCAAAGCGGGTCCTGGGGACCGACGTTGGTGGACAACGCTATGCGTTCGGCCTCATCAATAACCGTCGCCGGATCAGCGCTCGTCGCATGGACCGTGACTACACCGATTCCAAACCGTGCCAGAAACTCATGGTGCCCGTCGTCGTCGCCCACCACGGATAAGGGCTTGGCGAGCACGTAGCGAATTCGAAGCTCCATGTTCTGCACGATCCGCTGTTCCTTTACGGCTGAAATGACCACCACGAAACAGCGGGGATGGTACAGCCCGACCACATTGCGAAACCCTACTGCACGGCGAATACGCGCCGCCAGTGCGACCAGAAGCTGTTGATCCACCTGGTGCCCCGCCACCTCACCGAGTTCGTACAAGTTGCGGATATGAATGCAGATCACCGAGCATTCGCGGTGCATGCGGGCACTGCGCCAGAAGGCATCGTCCACCTTCGACAACAACACCGAACCCCGCGGCAAACCGGTGGCGGGATCAGCGCCCTGGGCAAGCCCTGCCAGCCGCTCCAGCTGACGGGTGATGCGACTGCGTCTGATCGACAAGGCAGTCACCAACAGGAAAAAAGCCACCGTCGAAAACGCTGTCATCACACGAAAACCTGTTCCAACAAACGCCAAGTGCAGGTTGCTGGCATGCAATCCGGCCACCATCATCGCCAGAAAAACGCAGGCCAGCACCATGGCACGTGCCAATGTATCGCCCATCATGGCCACGCGCACCGACGCCACGGTACCCAGGACCACTGTCAGCCCCGTAGCAATGGCGGTAGCGGCCAGCAATTCAGGTGCATTCTCGGGCGGCATGACCATTGCCAATGCGGCCATGATCGCTCCCGCGGCAATCATGCCGGCAGAGCCCCACACCGTAATGGCGTGCACCAATGGGTCCTGCGATGCAACACCCATCCAGCGACCCAGATAATTCAGCGCCAGCGCGCCACTCAGAGGCGCCAGACTGACCTTCAGCACCAGGACGGCAGTGCCTGACAGTCCGGTGAACCAATGCTCCACCAGACCACACAGCAGCACACTGCTAAAACCTGCAGTCAAGATGAACACCAAGCCGCGCCAGGCAGCCACACTGCGAAAAATCACAACATCGGCCACGGCAACCGTGACGAGGGTCAACAGACCACCCAACATGGCGGACCAGACAACCAGTTCGGAAGTTTCCATGAACAATTATTGCCGACTCTGCCCTGGAATGGGCTTGAAAATTCCCGCTTCAACACCAGTTTCAGGCTGGGCATACCGGGCACGCCGGTGGCGATCGACCCCTCTGTGGTAACTTCGCGCCCCACACCAATGCAAACCGGTTGAAGGGCCACCAACATGAAACAGGCGTCGCAGGCCCTCGGGGAACTGACTACAGAACAACTGCAAGGCATTCTTCGCGGCATTGAGAAGGAGAGTCTGAGAAGCACACCAGAGGGTGGACTTGCCATGACTCCCCACCCCGCTGCCCTGGGGTCGGCTCTCACCCACCCGCACATCACAACGGACTTCTGCGAGTCACAGATCGAACTGATTACGGGAGTGCACCGCAATGTAGCATCGTGTCTGGATGAATTGACCCAGCTTCAGCAAGTCACAACACGTGCGCTGGGCGATGAAATGCTGTGGGCGTCCAGCATGCCCTGCGGTTTGCCAGAAGATGGCACCATTCCGATTGGTCAGTACGGAACGTCCAACATCGGTCGCTCCAAAAGCGTCTACCGAGTCGGGCTCGGCCACCGCTACGGGCGCCGTATGCAGACGATCTCGGGCATTCACTACAACTGGTCGATACCAGGTGTTTCCAGCCAAGCGTACTTTGGCTTGATCCGCAATTTCCGTCGCCACGCCTTCCTGTTGCTGTACCTCTTTGGAGCCTCGCCCGCGGTCTGTACGACGTTTGTCGCGGGACGTGACCACCGATTGCAAACGCTCAATCAATACACCCGGTACTTGCCTTACGCGACGTCCCTACGGATGGGCCGATTGGGATACCAGAGCGATGCCCAAACCAGCCTGGCCGTCAGCTACAACAGCCTGCCGGACTATCTCAGTGCACTGCAAAACGCAATGCAACAGCCTTACCCACCGTACGAAACCATCGGCGTACGCGACCCGAAGGGTGACTACCGCCAGTTGTCTACCAGCTTGCTGCAAATAGAGAACGAGTTCTACGGAACCATTCGTCCTAAGCGGGTGCTGCGCCCAGGGGAGCGCCCGGTACACGCGCTACGCGAACGCGGGGTGGAGTATGTTGAGGTGCGCTTGATGGACCTCGATCCGTTTGAGACTGTGGGCATCCAGGCCCAGACCATGCGATTCCTGGACGTATTTCTTCTGCATTGCCTCACTAGCAACAGCCCACTGGACACGCCGGCGGAAATTGCTGCACTGGGCCGCAATCAACACAAAGTGGCAGAACGCGGGCGAGAACCCGATCTCACACTGGAACGTGATGGCGGGCCGGTTGTATTGACCACATGGGCCACCGAATTGCTGGCTGCGATGCGTCCGATCGCCCAGCGAATGGATGCCATCGAAGGCACAAATGTCCACGAACTTGCGTTGGATGCAGCCGCGCATTCATTGGCCCATCCGGACACTCTGCCATCGGCGCGCGTACTGCAGGCGGTTCGCGCGCAGCCCAACGGGTCCTTTGTGGCATTTGTCAGAGGCCGCTCGAAAGACATCCGACAAGCCATGCTCGCGATGCCATTGTCAAATGAACTTCAAGGGCGCTATGAGGCTATGGCGGATGCATCCGTAGTCGAACAAAAAACGGCAGAAGATAGTGACGAAGTGGACTTTGACCACTACCTGCAGAATTACCTGTCTGCGGCATCCGCCTGATTTTTTTCTGCGAGGGTCAGCGTGCTGGGCGCCTCGCGCGTTAGTGCTGCATTGCTGGAGCACACTTTGACCCTTTCACGAACTCTTCATCTTTTTGCAACACAGGCAACCCAGCTGGTTTTGCTGTGTGCCGCCGTGCTTGGCACTGCAGGCACTGCGCTCGCCGCATCCCCCCCGGTCATCGTGGGACGCATTGTTGCTGTCACGGGCAATGTGCGGTATTTCGACGACTTCAGCGGCGAATGGCGTCCCGTCGGTCTCAACCAGATCATTGCGCAGGGCGAACACCTGAACTCCGATGCACATTCACGCATGGCATTGCGAATAGGCTCTACCAGCATTTGGCTCGATGAGCGGGCTGACTTGCAGGTCGGCCAGGTCGGCGACGAAGCGCTTCTGCTGCGACTGCGCCGAGGCGCTATGGCACTACGACTGCGTTCTGCCGACCTGGTACCCGCCACACGCATTCAGACACGCGAAGGCTGGATTCTTCCGCAGAGCGAGGGACTTTACAGAGTCGACCAACGCCCACAGTCGACCCGGGTTCTGGCTCTGCAGGGACGCCTGCGCTTCGAATCGACGCAGGCGATCGACATCCCGCCCGCCTGGATGCGAGACGGTGAGCAGATGGAGTTTGAGGGTGTTCGTGCCCATAGTCAGGCACCCACGCCCGATGCATTCAGTGACTGGGTCGGCGCACAAATCTATGCGGAAAACAACGAAGCTACGGGCAACTACCGTTACGTTTCACCCGAAGTCACTTTGTCAGACGACCTGAGCCGCTATGGTCAATGGGATCAGTGGCACGGTCGTTGGGGCTGGCTCCCCGGTGGCGCATACTTGCCTCCGGTGTACCTGCGCGTTTACCCGCAGACACCAAGGCACAACGAACGTCATCGGGACCGTCCCTCCGAGTACCGGGGGCGCGACTGGGACCGCGATGGGGATCGTGACCGGCCACGAGACCGCAACGACGTTCGCGACCGCAACAGCTATCGCGACAGCCCGCGCGATCATCCTCGCGACGGCGCACGCGATCAGCGCGTGGAGCATCCCGCCCGGCGTCCAGAGATTTCCCACGGCCCCGCCGAGTCCCGCGGAACCACGCCCAATGAGTCCGCAGGAAATCATGGTGGCCAGCGCCCGGACCGTCCCGCGCCAACTCCGCAACCTCAGCCTGGCGGCCCCATGGCGCCATCCGTGAACGCCCCACGAGCGACACCTGCAACACCGGGAGTTCCCGGATGGACGCAGGAAAAACGAGCGCCTGGCAACCCGGTGCCCGATGAGACGGAGCGCGAAAAACGTGGTCGCCGGACCAAGGATCTGGAGCGATAAGCAAAAAAGCCCGCTGTTACAACGCGGGCTTTATCTCAAGTGCCGTCAGCGACGGCGCTAGCAATTAGGCGGCTTTGCGAGCGCGCACTACTTTCTTGGCAACGGCGCGCTTCACTGCGGCTACCTTGACCTTGGCGGTCTTGCCGGCAATCTTGTTAGCCAACACACCCGACTGGACTTCCATCTTGGCAACCACTTTGGTCACCGCCTGCGCCGCAGGCACCGCTGCAACGGCCAGAGCGTGCAACTTGACGCCCGTCGCCTTCTCGAACTGGCTGGCGTTCGCAGCAACCTGCACCACACCTTTGCCTGCCAACTCCACAGCCTTGTTGACAGCAACATCGGCACCATCCGAAGTGAGTTCCACGCCACGTGCGTAGAAACCAGTGAACTTCTTCTGTGCAGCAACAGCGTTACCACGCACTTCCGGGCTCAGGCGCGTGCCGGTCTTCTTGACCGCTGCAGCCCAGCTATGGTCCACATAGGCCACGGCGCGCTCATTACCCACGCGATATGCGTTGATGACGTTTTTCGCCGTGTTGCCGTAGGACTCGATCAGCTCATTGGTGACGGTTGCGAGGTTTTTGCTGGACATGAATAACTCCTAAAAGTTGAAATAAAAAGTGATGGGATGGATTCTCTTGAAATGGCCTAGTGGCGGCACCTTAAAACCAAGGTTTTTCCTAGAGCGAACTGTCTAGCTTCGCATTGCCGTCAAAGTGCCCGACAATTCGAAACCTAATTTCAATCCATCAAGGCACAGTACATCGGTATGGCAATTCAGTGGTTCCCGGGGCACATGCATCTGACACGCAAGGCCATAGAAGAGCGTGTGCGGGAGATTGATGTCGTGATCGAATTGCTCGATGCCAGGTTGCCCGCCTCGAGTGCCAACCCCATGCTGGCGCAGTTGACAGCGGGCAAACCCGCCCTGAAAGTGCTCAACAAGCAGGATCTCGCGGACCCCGTTCGCACCGATGAGTGGCTTGCCCACTACAACGCTTTGCCGGGGACGCGCGCATTGGGCTTGGACGCCAGCATGGCTGCGCCCGCCAAGGTGCTGGTGCAGGCCTGTTACGACCTTGCACCGCTACGCGGCAGCATGGTCAAACCCATGCGCGTGCTGATATGCGGAATTCCAAATGTCGGCAAGTCCACCCTGATCAACACCCTGAAGGGAAAGCGTGCCGCCAAGACCGGTGACGAAGCCGGGGTCACCAAACTGGAGCAGCGCATCGTTTTGGCCGATGGCTTTTACCTCTTTGACACGCCCGGGGTATTGTGGCCTCGTATCATCGTCGCCAAGAGCGGCTACAACCTGGCAGCCAGTGGTGCCGTGGGGCGCAACGCCTTTGATGACGAGGAGGTTGCGCTGGAATTGCTCGACTACCTTCGCCAGCACTATGGCAAGCAGTTGGAGGCGCGGTACCAGTTGAACGATGTGCGCAATCAAAGCGATGAGCAGCTGCTGGAGGCAGTGGGCAGAAAACGTGGGGCACTACAGAGTGGCGGCAGGGTCAACAGGCAGAAGGCGGCAGAACTGGTGATTCAGGATTTTCGTGCTGGCACCTTGGGACGCATTACCTTGGAAACTCCCGATGAATTCGCGCAGTGGCTGGCCCAGGGAAAGCAGCTCGACGCCCAGCGCCAGGTCAAAAAGGACGCAATCGAACTGGACCGTGCAATCCGCTTCAAAAGGGTGGCGCGCTAAGATAACTTTCAATTTCGAGAAAGTGACAGGATCATGCAGCAATACCACAGCGAAGTGCTGATCGTCGGAGGCGGGTTGGCGGGCATTGCCACTGCTCTGGAACTGCTCGACCACGGCAAATCCATCACCCTGTTGGACCGCGACGATGCAAGCGTATTTGGTGGACTCGCACGGGAGAGTTTTGGTGGCATGTTCTTCGTGAATTCCCCAGAACAACGCCGCCTGGGCATGCGCGACTCCACCGATCTGGCGTTACGAGACTGGTGCAGCTTTGCACAATTTGGTCCGCAGGATGAATGGCCACGAAAATGGGCTGAGGCCTATGTCAACCTGTGTACGCCCGATGTGTACCAATGGGTGCGCAAGCACGGTATCGGCTTCTTTCCAGTAGTCAACTGGGTAGAGCGTGGCGAGTTCCGCCCAGGCAACTCGTTACCACGGTTTCACATCGTGTGGGGTACCGGCAAAGAACTGGCCGAGCGCCTGATTGGAGCTCTGCACAGTCACCAACACAAGGACAAGCTCACGTTGTGTTTTGGACACCGTGTCGAGCAATTGCGTATGGAAGGCAACAGGGTGGCGGGGGTGCAGGGATGTGAGGAACTCAGTGGTGCAGCTTTTGAGGCCAGCGCCGAGCATGTGGTGGTGGCCACTGGGGGAATCAACGGCAGCATGGACATGGTACGCAAGCACTGGCATGCCGACTGGAGCCGTCCACCGGATGTCATTCTGAACGGCTCGCACCGGTTTGCCGATGGCACCCTACACCACGCCGTTGAGACCGTCGGGGGTAACCTCACCCACCTCGACAAAATGTGGAACTACGCCGCAGGCGTGCACCACCCACGCCCGCGCAAGCCCAACCACGGACTGTCGCTGGTGCCGTCACGCTCAGCGTTGTGGCTGAACTGGCGCGGTGAACGCATCGGACCGCAGCCCCTGGTATCGGGCTTTGACACGCGGCGACTGGTCACCGACATCTGCGCCCAGGAAAAAGCTTACTCCTGGCAAGTGCTGAATTTGCGCATTGCCCTCAAAGAACTTGCGATTTCAGGCGCCGAGTTCAACCCCTCAGTGCGCGACAAAAAGGTATTCGGATTCCTGCGTGACATTCTTTTTGGCAACCGCTGGCTGGTCAACGACATGCTGGACCATTGCGAAGACTTTGTGACGGCCAACACGCTGCCCGAACTGGTTGAGAAAATGAACGCCCTCCAGGGTGACGCATCGGTACAAGTGGATGCCGTCACGGATGCCGTTACGCGTTACGACTCCACGATTAAGCGCGGTCGCAATTTCATGAACGATGAGCAATTGCGCCGCATCGCCGAACTGCGCCAGTACCGCGGCGACAAGGTACGGTTGTGCAAATTCCAACCGATTCAAGACCAGAAGGCCTTGCCATTGATCGCCATCCGCGAATTCATTACCAGCCGCAAGAGCCTCGGCGGCATCCAGACCGACTTGCAAAGCCGCGTGTTGAGCGCCAGCGGCAAACCCATTGCAGGGCTCTATGCGGTGGGAGAAGCAGCGGGCTTTGGCGGCGGCGGCGTGCACGGTCTGCGGGCGTTGGAAGGCACATTTCTTGGCGGTTGCATCCTCTCGGCCCGCCTTGCCGCGAAGGCGATCGCACGATAAGCCGCTTATTTGTTTTTGAGCTTGCCCTTGGGCATGACGGTTGTCACTGGTGGACTGGGTCGGTCCGAGGTCGATCCCTTCGGCTCTGACGAGTCTTTCTTGGGTTTTTTCGACAACTTTTCGCTTCGCTGGTCACCTTTTGCCATACGGCCTCCTGTGGGACCCCGACATGGGGCTTAAGAGCTCAATATTAAGCCCAAATTGAACACAAAATCGCCACCCGGCGTACCATGCGCATTTTTCGCAACTTCGCTTTGGGAGCTATGCCGACCATGACCGACACGATGCAACCCGGCACCGATTGGTGTGAATCCATATCCCCCGACGAAGGTGAACGCTTTGCAGCGTATGGCCGAAAGTTTGCCGAAATCCAGCAGCGTAAATCAGGCAAATATGGACCGGGCCGGGCACTGCACCGAAAACAGCTGGCGACAGCATTTGGCCAACTTGACGCACTTCCACAACTTCCGGATTTTGCCCGTCACGGCTTGTTTGCCAAGCCGACTCGCTTCGAGGTCTGGGTGCGGTTGTCGAACGGTGGAATGGACCGTGCCCCAGACAAAATGCCCGACGTCCGCGGTTTTGCACTGCGAGTGTTAGGGGTGCAGGGTGAATCAGCGTTGGGCAACGGTCCTGCCCTCAGCCAGGATTTCACCCTGATCAATCAGGAACAGTTTGCATTCGCGCAAAGCGCAGAGTTCGTTGACTTTGTTGTTGCTGCTTCGCATGGCAATGGTGCTTTGCTGAAGTTCTTGATCCGGCGATATGGCTGGTACGGCGGCCCGGCCCGGCTATTGAAATTGGCCAAAACCATGGGTAAACGGTTCAGTGGTTTCGCGACGGAACCACTTTTCAGTGCGGTTCCCATTGCCTGCGGCCCGTATGCAGCGCGCGTGCGACTCGTTCCGCATGCCGAGAATGGCCCGCCAAGCCCTCAGGCCAACACCGACTGGGGCGCCGACTTCAGCGTGCGCCTACAACAACAATCGCTGCGGTGGGACCTGCAATTGCAGCCCTTCGTCAGTGAGCACCTCACCCCGATAGAAGATGCATCGGTCAATTGGCCCAGTCCCTACCATACGGTTGCGCACCTGACGCTACCAGCGCAAGACACCTCCTCAGCCACAGGCCAGGCACTGGCACGGAAAATCGAGGCTTCCGTGATTGATCCATGGCAGGCCTTGGCAGCACACCGCCCACTTGGCGACGTGCAGCGTGCTCGCCGGGTGGTGTACTTTGTGAGTCAAAAGGGCCGCAATGCTGCATAGTCAATTCGCTTGCAGCAACTTTGTCTAGTCTGACCTAAGTCAACGACGCTCCCGGGTGAAGCGCGCAGCATTGTGCTACCGTGCTTTTCATTATTGAGGTGACCCCATGTTCAAACACATTATTCTGGCGACCGATGGTTCCGCAGCCTCGGCCCATGCCGCACAAATGGCAGTCAATCTGGCCCGTATCCATGGCTCCAAGCTGACCGCGGTTTACGTTGCCGATCCGTATCCCTACATGGGTGTGGGGGAAGTCAACCCGGTGGGATTCCAGTCCTATATGGCGGCAGCCCAGGAGCATGCAGCACATGCGCACGCGCAGGTCGAAGCGCTGTGCACACAGGGCAGTGAGTCGATTGCGCTGCAGGTACGTCTGGTGGAAGACGTAGCCGCGGCCAGCGGCATCGTACAAACTGCACTGGCCGAGGGGGGAGACCTCATCCTGATGGGCTCGCACGGACGCTCAGGGATTGCGCGGTTGATGCTGGGTAGCGTTGCCACCAAGGTGGTCGCAGAGTCCCCTGTGCCCGTGCTGGTTTGCAGGTAACACGGTCCCGCCCTTGATATCCCGGGATCGGGCATCAGCTACGGGGTCATTGCAACCTGAGTGACTGGATGCCCGACGTGGCTTTTTACCTCCTTTGTATCAGCGCCGCAGCGCTGGCGTTGGGCTTTGCAGGGCACCCCCACTGGTTGGCCTGGCGCCGCAAGCGCATCCAGGCGCAGGTGTTTCCTGCGGTGTGGCGCAAGATTCTGTCGCGCCGCGTCCCGCTGGTTCGACGTTTGCCAGTGCCCCTTCAATTGCAGCTCAAGAAACACATGCAGGTCTTTATTGCCGAGAAGTCCTTTATCGGCTGTGCCGACCTGAAGATTACCGAAGAGATGCGAGTTGTCATCGCAGCACAGGCATGCCTGCTCCTGTTGAACCGCACCACCGACTACTTTGGACAGGTACGTCAGATACTCGTCTACCCGGGCGCGTTCCTGGTGGACCGTGCTACCACCGATGGTGCAGGTGTCTTGCAGGAAAATCGCCAGGCATTGGCCGGAGAATCCTGGTCGCAGGGACAAGTGATTCTTTCGTGGGAAGATGCTTTGCAAGGCGCATTGGACCCCGCCGATGGTCGCAATGTGGTGATCCATGAGTTTGCCCACCAACTCGACCAGGAAAACGGGGCTCCACGCGGCGCGCCACCGCCGCTACTGGGCGACACCCAGCATAACCCGGCTCGCTGGGCGGCAGTTTTTCAGGAAGCATATAGCCATTTGCAAGGCCAGGCGTTCATGGGTGAAGAGGGCCTGCTGAGCCACTACGGCGCACAGGACCCAGCAGAATTCTTTGCGGTCGTGTCAGAGGTATTTTTTGAACAGGCAAGCGCACTGGCGGCGCAGTATCCAGCCCTCTACCAGGAGCTATGCGGCTACTACAAGGTGGATCCTGCCACCTGGGAGTAAGCAACCTTGGCGCCAAGTGCAGCCAATGCAGGAGTGTGGCAACGCCCCAGTCCACCACCAGCTCCGGTCACCATCGCGACGCATCCTTTGAAATCAGTACTCATAATGAATCCTGCCCATGGAATTGAACTCTGAAGTCCCCACCGCCGCTCCGCGCGACGCTGCCACCGTCGTGATGCTGCGTGACGACGCTGCGCACGGACTGGAGGTATTTCTGCTGAAACGCCACGGCTTGTCGGACGTACTCGGGGGTGCCTACGTTTTCCCGGGCGGCAAGCTCGACGACAGTGACTCCCAACTTGACGGCACGTTGCATCTCGACCAACCGCCTGCACAACTGCACCTGTCGCTGGCCGAGCCCGATCTGACCATCGCCAAGGCGCAGGGCTTGTTTGTGGCCGCGCTGCGGGAAGCATATGAAGAGTCGGGTGTGCTGTTCACCACGAATCCTTTATCGTCCAACGGTGCATACAAAGTGGTAGCGCAGTCAAGCTTCAACCAGATGCTGTCGATCCAGTCACTTTGTCTACAAACCCGCGCCCTGGTGCCGTGGTCGCGCTGGATTACGCCGCGTATGCCCTCGATAACCAACAAGCGCTTTGACACCCGATTCTTCGTTGCAGCATTGCCAGCCGACCAGGACGCACGGCACGACAACCATGAGGCGACAGAGAGCATATGGGTGTCTCCGCGACTGGCGCTTGAGCAGTATTGGGCGGGTCAGATCGAACTGGCACCTCCCCAGATCATGAGCCTGGCACATCTGGCACGCCACACGACGGTCAAAGGCGTTCTGGACGCCGCGCGCTGCCAGCAACCGCCGCTGGTACTTCCCGAGACGTTCGATGAGAGCGGAACACGCGTGCTGTGCTACCCAGGTGACGCAGCGCATTCGGTACCCACCCGGGCCCTGCCTGGCCCGAGCCGGCTGCTGTACCGCAAGGGTCGGTTTGAACCCGTCGAGGGTTTTGAAGCTCTTTTCCTAGATTGACGGTCTTGCGAGCGATAGATCAACGCGTGAGCACAATGCATGTGCAATGCCGGGTTGCGATGAATTCATCAGCAATATCTGATTTGAATTGAAGTTTTTTTTACTTTTCATTATGAATTGAGTTGCCTACAGTCGGGTTCATCGCCACCAACTGACCAATAGACTGGAGATTTTCGATGGACCAAAGCAACCGCTATGCTGACCTGAGCCTCAAGGAAGAGGACCTGATCAAGGGCGACAAGCACGTGCTTGTGGCCTACCACATGCAGCCCGCCACCGGCTATGGTTACCTGGCCACGGCTTCGCACATCGCGGCGGAGTCCTCCACCGGCACCAATGTGGAAGTCTGCACCACCGACGACTTCACCAAGGGTGTCGACGCCCTGGTCTACGAAATCGACGAGGCCAAAGGCGTGATGAAGGTCGCCTACCCGATCGACCTGTTTGACCGCAACATCACCGATGGCCGCGCCATGCTGGTGTCGTTCCTGACTCTGGCCATCGGCAACAATCAGGGCCAGGGCGACGTCAAGTGCCTGAAGATGCACGACTTTTACGTGCCCCGCCAGTTCATGCGCCTGTTTGACGGCCCGTCCAAAGACATCTCCGATCTGTGGGAGATTCTGGGCCGCCCACGGGTGGATGGTGGCTACATTGCCGGCACCATCATCAAACCCAAGCTGGGCCTGCGCCCCGAGCCGTTTGCCAAGGCGGCCTACCAGTTCTGGCTGGGTGGCGACTTCATCAAGAACGACGAACCCCAGGGCAACCAGGTGTTCTGCCCGACCAAAAAGGTGATTCCGCTGGTGGTGGACGCCATGAAGCGCGCCATGGACGAGACCGGCCAGGCGAAGATCTTTTCCGCCAACATCACTGCCGACGACCACTACGAAATGCTGGCCCGCGCGGACTACATCCTGGAGGCCTTTGGCCCGGACGCCAACAAGGTGGCCTTTCTGGTGGACGGCTATGTCGGTGGCCCGGGCATGGTCACCACGGCCCGGCGCCAGTACCCCGGCCAATACCTGCACTACCACCGTGCCGGCCATGGCGCCGTGACGTCGCCGTCGGCGTTGCGCGGCTACACCGCTTTTGTGCTGGCCAAGATGAGTCGCTTGCAGGGGGCATCAGGCATCCACGTCGGTACCATGGGCTACGGCAAGATGGAAGGCGCCCAGGACGACCGCAACATCGCCTACATGATCGAGCGTGACTCGGCCGACGGCCCTTACTACCACCAGGAGTGGTACGGCATGAAGCCCACGACCCCGATCATCTCGGGCGGTATGAACGCACTGCGCCTGCCCGGCTTCTTCCAGAATCTGGGCCACGGGAACGTGATCAACACCTCGGGCGGCGGCTCTTACGGACACATCGACTCGCCCGCAGCGGGTGCGATTTCTCTGCGCCAGTCGTACGAGTGCTGGAAGAGCGGAGCGGACCCCATCGAGTTCGCCAAAGAGCATAAAGAATTTGCACGGGCTTTTGAGTCGTTCCCGGGAGATGCGGACAAGTTGTTCCCCGGCTGGCGCGAGAAGCTGGGCGTTCACAAGTAACCCACCTCACAGGTCAACGCAATGGCTGGCGCAACCCACTACCTTGTAAAC
>CAJBVC010000359.1 GCA_903958915.1 uncultured beta proteobacterium | reverse complement strand
GCCACCAGCGGTCGAGTGACGGTGATGGGCAGTGACGTGCAGACCGATTACGCCGCAGCACGTCGCAAACTGGGCATCGTTCCGCAGGAACTGGTGTTTGACCCCTTCTTCAACGTGCGTGAAGCGCTGCGATTTCAGTCGGGCTACTTTGGCATTCGCCACAACGATGCCTGGATCGACGAGTTGCTGCAGAGCCTGGGGCTGGCCGACAAGGCGGGGGCCAACATGCGCCAGCTCTCGGGCGGCATGAAGCGGCGCATGCTGGTCGCCCAAGCACTGGTGCACAAGCCGCCGGTCATCGTGCTCGACGAGCCTACAGCCGGTGTGGACGTGGAACTGCGCCAGACGCTGTGGCAGTTCATTGCCAAGCTCAACAAACAAGGCAACACCGTCTTGCTGACCACCCACTATCTGGAAGAGGCCGAGGCACTGTGTGGCCGCATTGCCATGCTCAAGACCGGCAAGATTGTGGCACTGGACCGCACCAGTGAATTACTCAAATCGGCGTCGGGCAACGTATTGCGGTTCAAGACCAACGGTGCGCTGCCGGCTGCATTGGCCGTCAAGGCGCGCGTGACGGGCAGCGTGGTCCAGTTACCGGCCAACGATGCACTGGCGATTGAAAGAATACTCGCCACCGTGCGGGAAGCAGGGTTGGTGGTGGAAGACGTGGAAATGCGCAAAGCGGACCTGGAGGATGTGTTCATTGACATCATGAACCGCACCGGAAAAAGTGCTGAGGGGGCAAGTTTCACCGCCGGGCCGCCCCAAGGTGAAACAGCCCCCTTGGGGGGCAGCGCAGTGTGTCGTCCGGAATCTGCAGATTCCGCATGAGGCGCAGCGACAAGCCCCGGGTTGAGTGGCAACGAAAGCCGCACGGGGGCCAAATCCACATGAACGGCTGGACCATGCTCTTCTACAAGGAAGTGCTGCGCTTCTGGAAGGTGGGCTTCCAGACGGTGGCAGCCCCCATCCTGACGGCCATGCTGTACCTGCTGATCTTCGGGCATGTGCTGGAAGACCATGTGAAGGTGTACGACACGGTGCGCTACACCGCGTTTCTGGTGCCGGGCCTGGTCATGATGAGTGTGCTGCAAAACGCGTTTGCCAACAGCTCGTCTTCGCTCATTCAGAGCAAGATCATGGGCAACCTGGTGTTTTTGCTGCTCACGCCCTTGTCCGAGTGGAGCTGGTTTGTCGCCTATGTGGGCTCGAGCATCGTGCGGGGCCTGGTGGTGGGCGGCGGCGTGTTGCTGGTCACCGTATGGTTTACCTCGCTGAGTTTTGTGGCACCGCTGTGGATTGTGGTGTTTGCTTTGGCCGGTGCGGCCCTCATGGGTGCGCTGGGCCTGATTGCGGGGCTGTGGGCAGAAAAGTTCGACCAGTTGGCGGCATTTCAGAATTTTGTCATCATGCCCATGACGTTCCTGAGTGGCGTGTTCTATTCGATTGGCTCATTGCCGCCGTTCTGGCAAAGCGTGAGTCACTTCAACCCGTTCTTCTACATGATTGACGGCTTTCGCTATGGCTTCTTTGGCGTGAGCGATGCTTCGCCCTGGCTGAGCCTGGCGATTGTCGGTGCTGCCCTGATGGTGGTCAGCGCCATCGCCATGCGCCTGTTGCGCAGTGGCTACAAGATTCGCAGTTAACTAATGACCTTTCCTTATGACCGCTGACGACATCAAACAACTCATTGTGGCGGGCTTGCCCTGTGACCATTGCGAACTCACCGGCGACGGACGGCACTGGTACGCGACCGTGGTGTCGACTGCCTTCGAAGGCCTGCGCCCCATTCAGCGCCACCAGCGGGTGTATGCCACCATGGGCCAGCGCATGCAGACCGATGAAGTGCATGCCTTGTCGATGAAGACCTTTACGCCTGCCGAGTGGGCAGCGCGAGCGGCCTGAGGGATTGCGATGCCTGTCGACATGATTACCCTGGCGCTGTCCAAGGGGCGCATCTTTGAAGAAACCGTGCCTCTGCTCAAGGCGGCGGGCATCGAAGTGCTGGACGACCCGGAGAAATCGCGCAAGCTGAT
>CAJBVC010000358.1 GCA_903958915.1 uncultured beta proteobacterium | reverse complement strand
GGCACTTGAAACTTCCTTTGCCAAATTGCTGAAAGTTGCTAAACTCATCAACACTTTGGGGGGGTAGCTCAGCTGGGAGAGCGCTGCGTTCGCAATGCAGAGGTCGGGAGTTCGATCCTCCTCTCCTCCACCAAAAAAGTTCAATTGAATCAAGCACTTGGCGATTTCTAAGTAGTTGGTTATGGAGCAGAAAGTAGTACGAATTGCCCGTACTACTTTTCTGGATTTTTCTTGCCTGAAAATCAGCATTCTATGGGTGCCCTTTCCAAGCGACGGGCGCAAGACACTGCCGTCGAGCTGGTGCGGCAACAGGTGCTAGCCGGGCGGGAGAAGTAGCGGATCGTCAGGCGGTCAAATCGCTTTGCACTGACAATCCGGCAATGACAAGTCGTATCCAAGCCAGACTCTCCATGCTCGATCTCGTTTCTGTGCGCGAGGGTGGAACCGTGGCGGAAGCGCTGGCGCTTGCGTTGCGAACCGCTCAACATGCCGAACGACTCGGCTTTACCCGTTACTGGCTGGCTGAACACCACAACATGCTCAGTATCGCCAGTTCCGCAACAGCAGTTCTGGTCGGCTATATCGCTGCGGGAACCACAAGCATCCGGGTAGGCTCCGGCGGAGTCATGCTTCCCAACCATGCCCCATTGGTCGTTGCCGAGGCGTTTGGCACACTGGCGGAGCTGTATCCCCATCGCATCGACCTGGGTCTGGGTCGCGCACCGGGTACCGACGCGCTCACCATGCGCGCATTGCGCCGCAATCGGGTGGAGACAGAGCAGGATTTTCCTCGCGAGGTTTCCGAGTTGCAGGAACTGCTCGGTGACGTGCGCCCAGGTCAGCGCCTGGTGGCCAATCCTGGGGCGGGAACCCACGTCCCGATATGGTTGCTGGGGTCCAGTCTGTTCTCTGCGCAATTGGCAGCAGAGCGCGGACTCCCCTACGCTTTTGCCTCGCATTTCGCACCCAAGCTGATGCTGCAAGCCCTTGGGTTGTACCGGAACAATTTCCGACCCTCCAAAGATTTGGCAAAACCCTACGTGGCTATCGGTGTGCCGCTGGTGGCGGCTCCCACGGATGAAGAAGCGCAGTTTCTGGCCAGCAGCATTTACCAGCGCGTGCTGGGTATCCTGACGGGCGACCGGAAAAAACTACAGGCTCCAACCCGGGACTTTGTGCACTCCCTGGGCGAAGCCGAGCGCAACGCCATCGCAGAGTTTCTCGGCATGGCGGTGATCGGAGGCCCCCAAACGGTTGCGCAATCGTTTGCCAAATTGCAGGAAATGACACAAGCAGACGAGTTCATGCTGGTCTGTGACGTATTTGATCCGGATGACCGCCTCAGGGCGCTCGATATTGCGCACCAAGCCTGGCAAGGCTTCGGCGAGACCAACGATGCATAGCGAGCAATGTCGGGTGCTCGGTCGCGCCCGCGCCCGCACGCATCACCAGCGATTCTGTCTTAACGGAGAATGAACATGAGGTTGATCGGCAACATACTGTGGTTTGTCTTTGGGGGTTTCTACATGGGACTCGGCTGGTGGCTGGCAGGGTTACTCTGTGCCGTCACCATCGTTGGCCTGCCATGGGCCAAAGCCTGCTTCGTCATCGGGCAATTTGCTTTCCTGCCCTTTGGCAAGGAGGCCATCAGTCGTGAAACCCTCACTGGCGTTCAGGATGTTGGCACCGGTCCGTTAGGAACGATTGGCAACGTTCTCTGGTTCATCTTTGCAGGCGTATGGCTTGCGATCGGTCACATTGCTACGGCGCTGGCATGCTTCGTCACAATCATCGGCATCCCCTTCGGAATTCAGCACCTCAAGCTTGCGTTGCTTACGCTGGCGCCCGTTGGCAAGACGGTTGTGGAGCGATGACCTTTACTTGTAAACCGTCCATCTCAATATCAGGCAACCACCTCTGCAGTCACAAAGTACATGTCCACCTGGCCTTTGCCTTTGGCATTGACTTTGCCACGGTAAGAACAGTCGAACTGACTGCGCACCAGGTCATAGGTGTACGCGGAAATATTCACCCGGCCCACTTCGCCTGAACTCTCCATGCGCGATGCGATATTGACCGTATCGCCCCAGATATCAAAAGCGAACTTCTTGGTGCCAACCACCCCAGCCACCACAGGCCCGGTATGCACGCCTACCCGTAACGACCACTTGAACGCAGATGTCTGGTTGCGTTGTGCCAGATAGTCCAGCATGCGTAGCCCTGCCTTGACGCAGCGTTGCGCATGGTTGGGGCAGGCCGTGGGGACCCCGGCGGCAGCCATGTAGGCATCACCGATGGTCTTTATCTTCTCCACCCCGCATTGGTCAGTGATCTGGTCAAAGTGCGCAAATATGTCGTTGAGCTCGGCCACCATGCGATCGGGCGGCATGGTGGAAGCGGCTTGCGTGAAGTCACTAAAGTCCGTGAAGAGAATCGTCACCGCTTCATGCCGCACTGGTCGGGCTGTGCCTGTATCCGCGAGTTCCTGCGCTATTTCCCGGGGCAGCATGTTGTGCAGAAGGTCCCGGGTGCGGGTTTGCTCAGCCTCTAGTTCCTGTGTGCGCAGGGCCACTTTGCCCTCCAGTGCCATTTCGGACTGTCGCAACCCTTCAATCAACGCATCTTGCGAGGCCAATACCTCCTGGGACTTTTTCTGGTTATCCGCTGCCAGGCGCACTACCACCGGAAACAGTGCTGCACCACACAGCAGCGACGCCAGCCCCACCATCAGGGCTACCACCATTGCATCCGAGAAGACCTGGTCCCGCTGCCAGGGAGGAACCACGCGAACGCCTTCAAAGTAGCCGGTTATTCCGCCCGATGGGTCCCCTTCCGTGACATGCAGTGGCACAAAAACACGCATCACCCAAGCGCCTCCTTGCAGCGTGAAACTGTCGTAAGTGGCTAGCGTGTAGCGAGGGCTGCCATGCTTGGGCAAGACCGCTTCGATCGAGGCACCTTCGGGCGTCATGGATTCAGCAAGTTTGTGCCCGCCGCTGTTGTAGATCTCGGCAATATCAAACAGGCCACCCGTTAACGCTTTGGACGCATCATTGGCCCGTTGACTCGCATCGCTATCGTCCAGGCGCGTGGCATGGTAATGGTCGATGACCCGGTGCGACTCTTCCATTGCCAGCGCAATGATGCTGTTTTCCGATTTTTCCCGCGCCACGTACCAGGCAGCGGGGCTGGCGACCAGGGCGAGCAAAACGCTGACTGCGGCAATGCGTAGGGCGGCGAGCTTTTGAAAAGTGTTCATGACAAGTCGGTCATGGTAGCGCAAGAACCAGTCTTCGGATTTACCACATTCGCCCGCACGTCGGGCTTGCTCAGATCGTCTCGCTGTGCATGGCGGTCACAAATTTGTAACGTCAGCCGTCGATGATGGGACTCCTAACCTACCTCGGGAGTTTTTGAATGGAAAGTGTTACCAACGTGAACATGTCAGGCATGCAGCGCCGCAATTTTTTGGGCTACATGGGTGCCGTACCGGCAGTCATGGTCAATACTTCCTGGCTGGGGCTGGCGGCCTGCGGCGGAAGTTCAAGCACCGCCTATCCAACCAAGATCACGTTTGTCGCCTCATCGAGTCCAGCCACCGACGCGGACAAGGCCACGGTCTTCACCAATGCCAAGATCAATGTCACCTACTCCGACAATTCGTCGGAGACTACTGCGGTGTCCTACAAGGAAATCTACCGTAGCGGCGTCAAGGCCAAGACGCCAGCGGGCAGCGATGTTCTGATCGGCGGCTATTACAAACCCGATGGCGTCACCCCCATCATGGAGACCACGGGCACGACCAGCGCGCAGTTCTACTCGGATTGTTTTGACGGCCAGTCGCTGCTGAAGCTCTCCACCCCCACCGTGAGCGGCATCACCGGCAATGCCGTGTTCCTGGTGACCCAGTTTGAGTACAAATCCATCAACAGTGCAGGTACCAGCATGTATGGCAGGCTGCCATCCCCGATTGCGGTTACGACTCTTGACCAGAACAAGACAACCGGCGAGTTGACGCTGAAGTACTACTACAACATCCCCACCGCACCGATCAATGGCCTGTGGATCGCCTGCGGCAGCAGCCTCTCGCCATGGAACACCCACCTGTCCAGCGAAGAGTACGAGCCCGATGCCTGGTTTGTCAAAACGATTCGCGATGCCGGCACGACCTCCATCGCTGCCCTGACCGGTTGGTCCACGTCCCAGCTCGCCACCCTGAATGGCAATCTGGACTATTTCCAGTCCTTTAGCACCAATACGTTTGGCAGCGCCGCCACGGCCAATCCCTACCACTATGGCCATGTGCCTGAAGTGACGGTCAACGCGGATGGCACCGGCAGCATCAAGAAACACTATTGCCTGGGCCGCATCTCGCGTGAACTGGTGCAAGTCATGCCCGACCAGAAGACCGTGCTGATGGGTGACGATTACGTGGGCGGCGCTTTCTACATGTTTATCGCCAACACCGCAGGCGACCTGTCTGCCGGCACTCTGTACGCAGCCAAGTTGACCCAGACCGACGCCACCAAGCCCGCCACCAACGGCGGCAACTTCACTTTCCAGTGGATCAAACTCGACAGCGCCTCCAGCGCAGAAATCAAGGCGGCAGCAGATGCCCTCGCCGTGAACCAGATCATCGATGTCAAGTTTTCCGCCACCGAAGGCTACACAGAACTGACCCTGGACGGCGGCGGCAAGCAATACGTGAAGGTGCTCCCTGGCAAGGAAAAGGAAGCGGCGTTCCTGGAAACCCATCGTTATTCGACTGTGATGGGTGCCACCATGGAAACCACCAAGCTCGAAGGTGTGACGGTCAATACCAAAGACAAAATCGCCTATTACGCGATGTCGCGTCTGGATGCACCATTT
>CAJBVC010000357.1 GCA_903958915.1 uncultured beta proteobacterium | reverse complement strand
TCAAAGGCGTCGCCGAGAAATAAACATCTTGCGCCAGACTGCCGTACCTACCGCTGTGCAATTTCCAGGCTAGCGAAAAATTGAGTCCCTATGGATACCAGACTCGAAGATATCAAGCGAAGGGTTTCCCAAAGTCCGCTCATTGATGCCGGTGAGCAGGACTCGGCCATCCGCGTGGTGCTCGACTGCATCTGCGAGGGCCTTGTGAGCGCACGCGCCAGCGTGTGGTTCCGGGATGCTGAGGCCGGCGGCATCCGCTGTCGCCTTCTGATCGATCTGCACCACGGCACGGAATCAGAAGACATGCTCCTGACCGCGAAAGACTATCCAAAGTATTTCACATGTCTGCAATCGGAGCGGGCGATCGTCGCCCATGATGCCTGCCATGAACCGGCGACCCAGGAATTTCGCGACGCCTATCTGGTGCCTCTGGGCATTACGTCCATGCTCGACGTACCGATTCGCCACCATGGAGAGATGATCGGCATCATCTGCGCCGAGCACACCGGTCCGATGCGCCAATGGACAGCCGATGAGGTGACCTTTGCCAGCGGCATGGGTGACCTGGTAGGACGTGCCATCAATGCCCACGAAAATCGACGGGCACAAGACGCACTGGCAGTACTGAACCGCCAGTTGGAAGAGAAGGTGGCTGAACGCACTGCCGCGCTGGAGACGACTCTGCGGCACCTGCAACAGACCCAGGATGGCCTGATCCAGTCGGAGAAACTGGTGTCACTTGGCTCCATGGTGGCTGGTATCGCCCATGAACTCAATACACCGATCGGGAATGCTCGCACGGTGGTGACTACGTTGGGCGAACGGGCGCGCGAACTGCGCCAGCACATCGACGGGCAATCCCTGCGCCGTGCGGACCTGGTCAATGGTCTCTCGGTGATGTGCGAAATGGCCGATCTGGCTGACCGGTCCATGCAACGCGCCTCGGTGCTGATCACCAACTTCAAACAAGTGGCGGTAGACCAGGTCTCAGAATGCCGGCGTAGCTTCGATCTGCGCGAGGTGATCGAAGAAAACATGACCGCCTTGCGACCCGGCTTCAAGCTGCAGCCCTTGACGTTGCTCAACGCTGTGCCTGGCGGCATTCACTGCGACAGTTATCCGGGTCCCCTGGGGCAGGTGCTCACCAATCTGGTCCAAAACGCCGCGTTCCATGGCTTGGCCGACCGCGTAGGGACCATTGCGGTGCGTGCCACGGTGAATGACAAGCAGCTTGAAATGACCGTGTCCGACGACGGCGCCGGCATGGACGCAGCGACAACGTTGCGCATTTTTGAACCTTTTTTCACGACCCGGCTGGGCCGGGGTGGCTCTGGTCTGGGACTTGCCATTTGCCACCGCATTGTCTCGACCATTCTGAGCGGCGAGATTCGGGTGAAGTCCACACCCGGCGTCGGCACCGAGTTCATCGTCACCCTTCCCCTGATATGTCCGGGAAAGCTCTAGTCTGTACGCATCCGTTGTGAGCCATTTTGGCATTTGACGCAAGTGCAGCAAGCGTAAGAAGCTATCAAAATAAGAGCGATTTTGATCACTGACCGCGCCAATGTGTGGACACGGTAGCGAACCGACTCACATGCGGGTTTTGAGAAATTCCCCCAGCGCCCGGTCTTCGGT
>CAJBVC010000356.1 GCA_903958915.1 uncultured beta proteobacterium | reverse complement strand
TACCGAACCCGAGCGCCTGGTTCCACATGCTATCCGCCGACCACGGCGCTGACCCCACCATCGACGGCCAGGTACTGGCCGGTGATGTGTTTGCCGGCGTCAGAGGCGAACAGCAGGCACACGCCTTTCAGGTCTTCATCATCGCCAATGCGGCGCAAGGGGGCGTGCGCCGCCAGGTTGTCTTCTCCGGCCATTTTCAGAATGCCGGCAGTCATCTTGCTTGGGAAGAAACCGGGGCAGATGGCGTTCACGGTGATGTTGAACTTGCCCCACTCCGCACCCAGCGTACGCGTGAAGTTGATGACCGCGCCCTTGGAGGTGTTGTAGGCAATCGTGTTCATGATGGCGGGATTGCCGCCCAGCCCCGCGATGGACGCCACATTAATGATGCGGCCCTTCCGACGGGGAATCATGCTGCGCTTGGCCATGATCTGGCTGAGCAAGAAGTAGCCACGCACATTGAGGTTCATCACCTTGTCCCAGGCCTCCATCGGATGGTCTTCGGCAGGTGCACCCCAGGTCGCGCCGGCATTGTTGACCAGAATGTCCACATCGCCCATGCGTTGCAGGGTCTCATCGGCCAGGCGGGTAATTTCGTCATCTTTGGCGCAATCTGCAGCGATCCAGCGTGCATCGATGCCCGCAGCCTGCAGTTCAGCCACTGCGGCCTCCAGGTCTGCAGCTTTGCGTGAACTCAGCATCACTTTGGCACCGGCTTCGCCCAGCGCGTGCGCCATTTGTAGGCCCAGACCGCGCGAGCCACCGGTCACCAATGCAGTCTTGCCGGTCAGGTCAAACAATTGTTGGATGGTTCGTGTCATTTCAGTATCTCCAGTTTGTTTTCACGCATGCGCGAACGCACATAAATCAGCACAATGCCGCTCACCACGGCCACGCCACCTGCGACAAACCAGCCGGTGGCCGGCTGCATGCGCTGAATGAATGACCCCAGCACCATCACCACCAGACCCAGGTAAATGAGCAGCCAGGTCAGGCGTTCCAGACGCACCAGGCGGGTGTCGGTAGTGCCGTTGTATTTTTTGAAAAACCCCATCAGAAAGCCTCTTCAGGAAAGGTGGCGCATGTCATGTCGCGTGATTGCACCACAGACAGCCAGGCACCGATTTTCGGCAACTCATAATGGAAGAAAAACCGGGTAGTCCCCAGCCGACCCTGGGTATCGACATTTGCCATGCTCGCGTCTGCAGCGAGCGCTGAAGCCGCGACATCGAGCCACATCCAGGCCAGCACGGTATGCCCAAAGGCTTGCATGTAGGGAACTGCGTTGGCCAAAGCCTCACCGGGCACGCCGGTGGACCAGGCCTTGCGCGTTGCATTGCCCACCTGTTGCAGCGCCTCGCCGAGCGCCTTGGCGTATTCCGTTAACTGCGGAACGGCGGCTGCACGGTCGACCGTCGCCATCATGCGTTGGGCCAGCAGTTGCATGCCCTTGCCCTCCTCCATCAGCACCTTGCGGCCGAGCAGGTCGAGCGCCTGTATGCCGTGGGTGCCTTCATGGATCATGTTCAGGCGGTTGTCGCGCCAGTACTGCTCCACCGGAAAATCGCGCGTGTAGCCATAGCCACCGAGGACCTGAATCGCCAGGGAATTGGCTTCCAGGCACCATTCACTTGGCCAGCTCTTGGCAATGGGTGTGAGCACTTCCAGCAGCAGGCGTGCATCGTCTGCCACCTGGCCACCGGCAGTATGGTGCTCATCGACGAGACGCGCACAGTACAACTGCAGCGCCAGCGAACCTTCGCCATAGGCTTTTTGTGCCAGCAGCATGCGCTTGATGTCGGCGTGTTGAATGATGGGAATTTGCGGCGCGGCAGCATCCTTTCCGCCTGAACTCATGGCTCGGCCTTGCGGACGCCCTTTGGCATAGTCCAGCGAAGCGTAATACCCGGCCAACCCCAGCATCGTGGCCGCGATGCCAATGCCGATGCG
>CAJBVC010000355.1 GCA_903958915.1 uncultured beta proteobacterium | reverse complement strand
GCATGCTCGAGCGCCACCTGGAGCCCTGGTGCACGTTGTACCACTGGGATCTTCCGCAAGGGTTGCAAGACAAGGGTGGCTGGGCCGAGCGCATCACTATTGCTGCCTTTGAGGACTATGCGGATGCGGTGAGCCACCACCTGGGCGATCGAATCAAACACTGGATCACGCACAACGAGCCTTGGTGCACTTCTTTTCTTGGTAACTTTGAAGGGGTACATGCACCGGGAGGCAAGAACTTTCGGACCGCTTTGCAGGTGTGCCACAACGTGCTCGTTTCACACGGTCGCGCGATACCGATCATTCGTGCCAATTCAGCCGGTGCGAAAGTGGGTATTGCGCTAAGCCTTCATCCGCTGCGAGCGGCATCCAACAGTCCAGAGGATGAAGCCGCCAAGGTTCGCCACGATGGTTTGCGTAACCGCTGGTTCCTCGATCCGCTGTATGGACGAGGGTATCCGCAGGACATTCTGGAGTTACTTGGCCCCAATGCTCCGCAAGTCGAGAGCAGCGACGTTGCCACCATTGCCACGCCAACCGATTTCCTCGGGGTGAACTACTACTTCCCTGAAATTGTTGCCAGCGCTGCGGGAGTGGGTGTGATGAACACCCGTGTGGTTGAGCCTGAAAATGTGGAACGCACCGCCTTTGGCTGGGAAGTGTCTCCTGAGGGCATGGTGGCGCTGCTGACACGCATTGCGTCGGACTATGCGCCTGGCGCAATTTACATCACTGAAAACGGGTCCACCTACGACGATGTGATGACGACCCGTGGCACCATCGAGGACATCGGGCGTGCGCGGTACCTGGAGCGCCATGTACTTGCATTGCGAGACATTGTTCGCAGTGGCATTCCCGTCAAAGGCTACTTCGCCTGGAGCTTGCTGGACAACTTTGAATGGGCCATGGGCTACATCCGGCGATTCGGCTTGACCTATGTTGATTTCACAACACAGCAGCGCACGCTCAAACAGAGTGGTCAGTGGTATCGCACGTTTTTGACCAGTGGTGTACAGAAGTGACGGCGAAGCTGACTCCGGTTCTCGGTAGGGGTCGCCTTTGTGGGGAACGTTTTTGAATTGATAGCGCGAATATTTTGGAGATCGCCATGGCAATTGCGCCAGTGAAAGATATTGTGATTGTGGGTGGTGGTACTGCCGGATGGATGACTGCGGCCGCTCTGTCCAAGAAGCTTGCCAGCCACTATCGAATAAGGCTCATCGAGTCCGACGAAATTGCGACCATTGGCGTGGGGGAGGCCACCATTCCGGTGATCAAGCTCTTCAATGCGATGCTGGAAATCGATGAAAACGAGTTTCTGCGCAGCACGAATGGCACCTTCAAGCTGGGGATTGAATTCGTCAACTGGGGCCAGATTGGCGACTCCTACATCCATGGCTTTGGGGAAATTGGCCATGCGTTGGGGGAAATCAGCTGCCACCACTATTGGCTCAAGATGCGCCAGGCAGGTGAGGCGCCTGATCTGGGGCACTACTCCATCAATTCTGCTGCACCGCGTCAGTCCAAGTTCATTCGCAGCGTTGCCGAAATGCCCGGCTCACCGCTGGGACAAATAGCCAATGCCTTTCATTTCGACGCCGGACTGTACGCACGGTTCCTGCGCAACTATGCTGAAGCACGGGGCGTGCAGCGCACCGAAGGGAAAATCGTAGAGACGGTGCTTCGGGCGAACGACGGATTCATCGAAGCGGTCGTATTGCAGAGTGGCGAACGGGTGAGTGGCGATTTCTTTGTCGACTGCTCCGGCATGCGCGCCTTGCTGATTGGTCAGGCATTGAATTCAGATTACGAAGACTGGTCGCATTGGCTGCCCTGTGATCGGGCGATTGCGGTGCCGTGCGAGTCGGTCGAACCATTGGTTCCGTACACGCGCTCGACAGCGCACTCGGCGGGTTGGCAGTGGCGTATTCCTTTGCAAAGTCGCATCGGGAACGGGCATGTGTACTCCAGTCGGTTTATGGGGCAGGACGAGGCGACTTCCATTCTGCTCAACAACCTGGATGGCAAGCCTCTGGCAGAGCCTCGCTGCATCCCATTTCTGCCGGGTCGCCGAAAAGAAACCTGGCGCAAGAATTGTGTTGCGGTCGGTTTATCGAGCGGGTTTTTTGAGCCGATCGAGTCCACCAACATTCACCTGATTCAGACCGCCATCGCAAGGCTGATCAGCCTGTTTCCGAATATGGGTTTTGATGCCGCCGACATCAGGGAGTTCAACAAACAGACCCAATTCGAGTACGAGCGCATTCGGGATTTCATCGTCCTGCACTACAAAGCGACCCAGCGCAACGATTCTCCGTTTTGGGATTACTGCCGCACCATGGACATTCCCGAGACGCTGCAACACCGCATGGACCTTTACCGCAGCAACGGACGCGTCTATCGCGAAGGGGCGGAGCTTTTTGCGGAAGTCAGTTGGGTTCAGGTGATGCATGGGCAGGGTCTGCGACCCCGCAGCTACCATCCTTTGGTAGACCTGCGCCCCAAAGCAGAGGTGGCAGCCTTTGTGGGCGAAATTGAAACCGTCATTCGCAAGTGTGTCGATGTAATGCCAACCCATGCGGAGTACATCGCAAAATACTGCGCCGCAGACCAACCCCGATAGATGTTGCGTCGTCTACGCAGAGCGTGTGCAGTAGGTCACGAGCGGCCGGTTTAGGGGAGGTCCAGTTGTTCGAATGATTCCTTGCTGCGCGGCGACATGGGCTTCACGGGTTGTGAGGTCAATTTCTATTTGCCCACGCCGACTGACCTCACCACCAGCGCAAGACGCCGAAGGAAGCGACTTAAGGCCAACTGCGCCAGACAGGTTCGCTATAGTCTGACTCTCACCGACTAGACTTGCACCGTCCAGTTTCGCGCGGGTAAGATTGCACCCAAACTACTCAGCTTCGACCGTGAGCAAAGGAATGAGTTGCTCGTAGGTGGCGATAGTTGCAGCACACAACTTCACCAACCTCGGCACCCTTTGAAATGGCACAATTTACTTCAACGCACCCTTCACCGGCGCAACCCGCGGCCTTCGGGATGTCACCTCATTCCGCGCACGAACTTCTACGAGCAACGGCGAGAATTGATGACGACCTTAAGCTCAGTGAAATCATTGCCGTTGCTGCGAAGTTACCGGAGATTGATCTCAATGCGATGGCGAGACTGCACTTGCCCGGACCAAAAAGTGCAGCGCAACTCTACTCAATCTATGCGTCACGGCTGCACTTTGAAGGTATGCGCTCTTGCGCTTCCTTGGTGTGTTTAGGTGCTGGAAGTGGTGAACTACGAATGTTGGATTTGGCGAACTTGGCGGTGCGCAGGTTGCTGTTGGAAGAAGGTGTATTCGAGCATGCACTGCGTATCTACATAAAGCAACACTTTCCTTGCAATCGGCGCGAGAATCTGAAAGAAGGCAAAGGTATCTGGCTCGGTGTCAATGCCAAAGTGATTCATCTCAAGTTCGCCCTGCAAGACGTCCTCGATTACTGCCAATCGTCTGGGGAGGAAATTGGGCTGGTCTTGCTGTCGCAGGACGCGACAGCTAATGCCGAACTGTTGGCGGTAGCGCGGAAGTTCCCAAATTCTGTTTTTATTCGTTACTCAGATGAAGTCGGACTCGTTGAGAGTTTGAGGCGACTCAAAATGCGCGTCTTCATTGAAATGCACGGATTTCAGAACCCGGACAGTTTTGTTGAGAAGTTGCAGACAGGCGCCGCCAATGTTCAACTTAGTTGGGTCGGTCTACCAGAAGGATGCGCGATACCATTCATAGACGGTCAACTTCTTGACCCTGTTCTCGCCCAATCTAAGGATGTCGTCTGTCCTGCTATTCCGCTCAATTGCTGGTTGCCTCCTACTAGACACTATCCGCGGATGACTCGAGGTGACGCACTTGGGATATGGGCAATTCCGCAAAAGCTCAGCGAACACTTCTTTATTTTTTGTTCCGAGTTGGCTGCACGCTGTGGTCGCAAACTTCAGATTCTGTCTGGTGCAAAGACTCCCCAGTTAAGAGCGCTACCGCCTCACGTTGAAGTTATCTCCGATGTGGGGCAATTTCACCCTGCGGTGCTACTTGACACGTCACCGATAAGTGGTGGCAATGCCTGCCTGTTTGCATTGCTTAGTGGCATTCCGGTAGTGACAATGCCTGGAGAGACTGTCTCGTCCCGACTTGGATCGAGCGTCTTGTTCCATTACGGTTTCCCTG
>CAJBVC010000354.1 GCA_903958915.1 uncultured beta proteobacterium | reverse complement strand
GTTCAGATGCCGGGCATGGATGGTTTTGAAGTCTGTCGACGCATCAAGGGTCATGTCACCCATCCCAGTGTGCCGGTCATCTTGCTGTCGGATTTGGACGACAGTGCAACACGGCTGGAAGGATTCAAGGCCGGCGCGATCGACTTCATCGGCAAGCCCTTTGTGATGCAAGAGGTTCTGTCCCGCATTGCCTTGCGCCTAGCCCTATGGCAGTCGCGACGCGAACTGCAACAACAGCTGGAGCAAACCCGCACGCTCAACCGTCAACTCATGGACGCCCAGTTTCAGTTGCTCCAGAGCGAAAAATTGGCTTCCATTGGCCAGCTTGCTGCGGGCGTTGCGCATGAACTCAACAACCCCATCGGTTTTGTACACTCCAACCTGGGCACACTGGACGGCTACCTCCATGATCTGATGGAGATCATTGGCGCTTATGCCCAGATCGCCGCGTCACCTGGCGTCACCGCACAACAACGCCAGACCGTGGCCCGACTGCTGGAGGAGCGCGAATTCACCTACCTCAAGGGTGACATTTTTAACCTGGTGACCGAGTCCAAGGACGGACTGGACCGCATTCGCAAAATCGTCGCTAACCTCAAGAGTTTTTCGCGTGTCGGCGAGCAGGAGTGGCAGGATGCCGACTTGCACCAGGGCATCGAATCCACCCTCAGCATTGTCTGGAATGAGCTGAAATACAAGTGCAAGGTGGTGAAGGACTTCGGCGACATTCCACCCGTGTTCTGCCTGATTTCACAAATCAACCAGGTGATTTTGAACCTGCTGGTCAATGCCAGCCACGCCATCGAGCGGGACGGCACCATCACCATCCGCACGCGCTGCCACGACGAGGCCACCGTCAGCCTGGAGATTATCGACACCGGTTGTGGTATCGCCCCGGAACTGTTGGGGCGTATTTTTGAGCCTTTCTTTACGACCAAGCCTGTGGGCAAGGGCACCGGACTGGGTCTGTCGCTGTCTTACGGCATCGTGCAGCGCCACAAGGGGCGCATCGAAGTGGACAGCCAGCCCGGCGTAGGGTCCACATTCCGGCTTCTCTTGCCCATCCACGGAACACCCGACCACACTGCGGCCTGAACGTGGTCTCCTAGGGTTTGTGCGTAGCGACCAGAGCTAGCATTGCGGCCGGTTTGGCGCAACAATGCGTCGACCGGTGCCCGTCGTCTGAACGACCTGGTGCGCGGTCTTCGGGGAGTTGGCTTGCACCACTGGGAGAAGACTGTGTTCAACCTCAATGCATTGAGTATTTCCAAACGCCTGTGGGTCATCGTGCTAGCAGCACTGGTCGGGGTCATGGTCCAGGCCGGTGTATCCATGTTCTCCGAACGCAAGATCATGACCGATGAGCGCCACGATGGGGTTCGCCAGAATGTTGAAACCGCGTTGGCGCTGGTAGCCCATTTCCACGGCCTGGTAAGCAAAGGCAAGATTGACGAAGCCGAGGGCAAGAAACAGGCGCTCGAAGCGCTGAAATCCTTGCGTTACAACGGTTCCGAGTATTTCTGGATCAATGACATGCACCCAAAAATGGTGATGCATCCGATCAAGCCCGAACTCGATGGCACCGACTTGACCGACAACAAGGACCCCAACGGTAAACACCTGTTTGTGGAGTTTGTCAAAACAGTTAAATCCAGTGGCGGTGGATTCGTGCCATATATGTGGCCCAAGCCCGGCAGCACCAACCCGGTGCCCAAGATCTCTTATGTCAAAGGGTTTGCGCCTTGGGGCTGGGTGGTTGGCTCGGGTGTTTACGCCGATACGATTGCTTCTTCAGTGCAGGTTCGCTTTGTCACGATCGTGGTCGGCTGCCTACTGCTTGCAGTGATGTTGACGGTCATCGCCTTGTTCGTGACACGCAGTTTGCTCCAACAATTCGGTGGTGAGCCTGACTACGCCACCGACGTGACGCACCGCATCGCTGCGGGTGATTTGACGACCGAAGTGGTGCTCAAGTCGGGCGACCAGACGAGTTTGCTGTATGCGATCAAGTCGATGCGTGAGGATCTTGCGGGAATTGTTGGGCGCGTGCGCGATGGTTCGCAAAGCGTTGCCTCCGCAAGCGCCGAAATCGCACAGGGCAACAGCGATCTCAGTGCCCGAACCGAGAGCCAGGCCAGCACGCTGGAACAGACCGCCGCTTCCATGGGGGAACTGCGCGACACGGTCACCCAAAATGCTGACAAGGCCCACGAGGCCAACCAACTGGCGATGACCGCCAGCACCGTCGCTGTGCACGGCGGAGAGGTAGTGGGCCAGGTGGTGGAAACGATGCGCGGCATCAATGATGCGTCACGGAAGATCGCCGACATTATTGGCGTCATTGATGGCATTGCATTCCAGACCAACATTCTTGCGCTCAACGCGGCGGTGGAGGCCGCACGCGCGGGTGAGCAAGGCCGCGGATTTGCCGTGGTGGCCAGCGAAGTGCGCTCGCTGGCTGGTCGCTCGGCCGATGCAGCCAAGGAGATCAAGTCCCTCATCAGCGCCAGTGTCGAGCGTGTCGAAAAGGGATCGGCGTTGGTCGATCAGGCGGGTGTGACCATGACCGAGGTGGTGAGTTCCATCAAACGCGTCACCGAACTGATGGGCGACATCAGCGCCGCCAGCAGTGCCCAGAGCCAGGGCGTGGCGCAGGTCGGGGAAGCGATCCACCAGATGGACCATGTCACACAGCAGAATGCAGCGCTGGTCGAAGAAATGGCGGCAGCGGCCAGCGGCCTCAAATCTCAGGCCCAGGAACTGGTGTCCACCGTGTCCATATTCACCGTGGACAACGCCCGTCCATCTTTGCTCCTGCGTGCCAGGTAACGCTACAACTTGACGTTCAGGCGAACGTAATAGAACGCTCCGTTGTAGCCAAACGGGCTGATCGGCGCATACTGGATGATGCCGCTACCACTGACAAACAGGTTGCTGGACTCGGCGAACTTGTCGGGCAGCACACCGAAGACATTGTTGCCGCCCAAGGCCACTTCCACCTTGTCGCTCAAGCGCAGGGCCAAATCCAGATCGGTGGTCAGTTTCTCGCCAAAATGGGTCCCTTTGTAGTAGTAGTAACTGCCCACGCGGTTGACATTCAGTGTGGAGCGCCATGGACCTGACTCATATTGGGTCCAGAGCTTGTAGCCGTCGGCCGGTTGTGCGGTTTCAATGAAGGACTGCGTCGTGTCGTTCAGTACGGAAGTGGTGGTTTGATTGCCCAGGATCGAGGCCAACGGGTACACATCGGTAATCGATGTTTGATCCCGGTGGTAGGACGCAACCACTTTGAGTTTGCTACGGTTCTCAAAGACGTGTTTGTAGTTCAAACGGATGTCCATGCCCCGGGTTTCAGTGGCTATGGCGTTGGCAAAGTAGCGGGCACTTTGCACACCGTATTTTTGCAGCACAGTTTTAACTGCAGGTGACACCGTATCAACAATGTTGCCGGTCAGCATGATGCGATCATCAATATCGGCGGCAAAAAAGTCCAGGCTGACCGAGAAATCGCTGGTCGGCTGGTACACCATGCCCACCGTCTGGTGTTGCGATTTTTCTGGCCGCAATGGCTGCGCGCCCAGGGCAATCGACACCGGATGATTGACCGCAAAGGTTCCTGCCTGCCGGAACGTCCCGTCGCTGCTGCTCAAAGTAGAGACTGTTGATGTGTAGTTGGCCTGGGACAACGAAGGTGCCCGAAAGCCGGTACTGGCACTGGCGCGCACCAAAACGTCTTCGCCGGGCCGGTAGGCCAGCGCCAGCTTCTTGTCCAGCGTAGCGCCAAAGTCGCTGTAGTTCTCGTAACGGACAGCGCCCTCGAGCGACAGCGCACGTGACACGTCGTACCGCGAATCCAGATACAGCGCGCGGTTGCTACGCGGCGCGTCAACTTCGTTTTCGGGCCTGAATCCCGGGAAGCCCTGGGCACCGGCGATGGTGCTGAAGGTGCCGGTGGTGTAAGACGCTTCTTCACCACGGTGGATCTGGTAGTTTTCATGCCGCATTTCGGCGCCACCGGCGAGATTGAGCGCACCGATTTTCTTCACCAGATCCAGATTGAGAATGTTCTGCGTGTAGGTGGTTGCACCACTGTCAAAGGCAGTCGGGGAACTGTTGCCCAGCGAGTCGTTGTGGGTATTGGATACATAAAAGTGGTAGTCGTTGCTGCCACGCGTCAAACTCAGATCCCAGCGCACATCGTCAGAGGTCACGCCGCGTGCGCCCACACTCATCGAATAGTCACTGATCTTGGGTTCAATCATGGGCAAAAAGCCGTTCGGGTACAGCACCGGATTGTTGCGGGCCTCGGTCGGCAGCCGGTACAAGGCACCGGCACTGCTGCTGCGCCGGTCCAACAGCCCATGCGCATACAGGGTCAGTGCATCGCCAGGCACTTCGGCGTTGATGGCGAACTGGCCATCCTGTGCCTCGGTTTCACCAATCAGGTGGTTGATCACGTTGCCCAGACGCGAATCCGGTCCGGCACGGTTGGTTCGGCCCCGGCTGCGCGATTCGGCAGTGAGATTGACAAACCCGTCGTTTTGCAGAGGAATGGCATAAAAGAGGTCGGCCTGCCGCACCACACCATCGCCTTGCCCGGTGCGCCCAAAGCTGACCGACGCGCGACTGTCGTTGCCGTAGCCCTTGAGGATGACGTTGATGATGCCTGCGATCGCATCCGACCCATACTGCGCTGCCGCCCCGTCACGCAGCACCTCGATACGTTCAATGGCGCGCAGGGGGATGGTATTGATGTCGACACCCGAAGTACCACGACCGACCGAAATATTGACGTTGAGCAATGAGCTCTGGTGCAATCGCTTGCCGTTGACCAGCACCAGCACCTGGTCCGGGTTGAGCCCGCGCAACATGAAGGGCGGCGCATGGTCGGTGCCGTCGTGCCCGGTCGGCCTGGGCGAGTTGAACCCGGGAATGAGCTTCATCAACGCCTTGCTGAGCTCGGTAAAGCCACTGCTTTCCAACTGCGCAGCGGTGATCACATCAATCGGCACTTCGGACTCGAGGGCGTCGCGCGCGCCGGTTCGGGAGCCCACTTCGGCTTTGGCCGGTGTTTCAATGCGCAACAATTCGCCCAGAGGTTTCTGGTAGTAGTCGTTGGCTTGTTGCAACGACTTTTCCTGCCCAAGGGCAGACACGGCCACAAGGGTAGTGGTGATGGCCAGGGCAATGGTTTTCATGGTGCAACCCCCTTCACGACCGTAGCCAGCGAGAGCAAGGGCGCACCAATGCGGATGTTCGATTTGACAGCCGCCGCATGGTTGATCTTGATACGCGTTTGCTGCTGCAAAAAGTCGAGCTGGATGATGCCGCCGCGTTCGGCAAACCCGGTAGCGGTGCTGACGGTCAGAATCGAATTCCTGGCACCGTAGTCAATCGCCTCCTGCCGGGTGCGGGGGTTGACCAGGGTGATGAAGAGCAAATCGCTCTGGCCCACATCGTCGATGCGTGTGGCATAACGAATGACCACCGGCTTGCCGTTGATTTGTTTGCCCAGGTAGAGATCATCGAGCAGGTTGCCAAAGGGGTTTTCGTCAATCACTGTGATGATGAAATGCTTAGAACCCCGATCCGGCAATTCAATGTAGCTGGCAAATCGGCCCAGAAACACCGCCATCAATCTGTTCTCTTCCTGGCTGGCACCAGCCGCTCCGCAATAGAGTTGAGCCATGAGCATCAACACATACAACCACACCTTGTTTCTCATCATTCCTCCCAGTTGACGACCCTGTTTCGCCCATTTTGCTTGGCCTGATACAGCGCTGCATCAACCAACGCGAGCGACAAGGCGAAATCCTCTGACTCTGGCACCGATGCGTGAACGCCAGCGCTGACTGTCACCTTGAGCGGCATTGCGTTTTCACCGGAAACCTCTGCCTGTTCAATCGCGGCACGCATGCGTTCGGCAATCTGGTGCGTGGCTTCCACGTCGCTGTTATCACACAGCACCAAAAATTCCTCGCCGCCGGTGCGCGCCACCAGATCGATCTCGCGTGCCGCACGGGAAAGCGTGGTGGCCACTGCCTTGAGCACAAGATCCCCCACCGGATGCCCATACTGGTCATTGATGCGTTTGAAGTGATCAATATCAAGCATCACCAGACCAAACGGCTCCTGCTTGCGGCGAGCGCGCGTCACCATGGTTTGCATCACATCCATGGCGTGGCGGCGATTGGCGAGGCCAGTGAGCGAGTCGGTGGTGGCCAGGTGAT
This sequence comes from uncultured beta proteobacterium, assembly GCA_903958915.1. Lineage (GTDB taxonomy): Bacteria > Pseudomonadota > Gammaproteobacteria > Burkholderiales > Burkholderiaceae_C > Allorhodoferax. Next base: position 2,451 of record CAJBVC010000354.1, on the reverse strand, counting down.
TCAAGCGCGTATCACGCTCTCGGATCTCGGCAATCATGTCGTTGAAATGGGTGTAGAGGACCTTGAACTCGTCGTTCTGGATGGTGTCCACACTTACGGCGTAGTTCTTGGTCTGCGCGATGGTGCGAATGGTTTCAATAATGTGAAAGATCGGGGTCGTGAAAACCCGCTGCAGACGGATCGAGATGAACGCGATGATCACCAGGGTCAACACCGAAACCAGTACCTGCATCAACACAAATGCATTGATGCGTTCCCTGAGCGCCACATTGTCGGACAACAGGGTTAAGTTACCGATCGTCCTGCCGTCAAAGACGATCGGGCTGACTGCAAACATGTAGCCGAAATGAATGGCGGAGAATCCTTGCTGCATCGAGAGATCGGCTTGCCGCTCCCGTGCCAATGCGGCCACCTCTGCAAGGTAGCGCGTCACGTCCGATGGCGACGCAGCAGGCGAAACATAGATACTGAACTGTTTCGACTCTTCGTCAGCAATCACCGCTGCAAGAATGCGCGGGTTCGACGCCAGGGAGCCCAGCATGCGGGTGGCGCTGGCATTGTCACGAAACGCCAACGTTGCAGTCAGGTTGTCGCGGGCGATGTCGGAGGTCTGGCGCAAATGGCGCAAGGACTCATCACGCACCGAGAAAAAGGTCAGCACCAGTGTCAGAATTGCCGATACCACCAGTGCCATGGCTGCGCTCACGCCAAGCAAGGCGACTAGCTTGAGTCGAATGGAAAGGTCGCCGAACTTCATGGTGTGCCCGTTTAAGCCATTCTGCCTGAATCTTTGGCGAATTGGCGGGTGCCCCATGCTGGTTCAGTCGTCGTGTCCGCCCTCGGGTTTGCCTTGTGCGCTGCGGTGGCATTTCACACAGTTGTCGAAATTCGAGATGCCTTCTTCCTGATGCTCCGATCGGATCTTGCTGGGTGTGTGCTCATGGCAGCCGTAACAGGTATAGCGGCTGTAATCATTGTTGGTGTGACAGGTTACGCAATCGGCCAAGTGATCGCGGTCAAGCAGAAACAGTTTGTCGTGCTCAAACGTGGCGGGTTTCCAGGCATTCTGGGTGTGGCATTGCTTGCAGTTGCCGGTGAAATTCTTGTGCAGATTGTTGCGCGGTGCGATGTGACAGGTCTTGCATTCGTCGCGCACTGCAACGCGCAGCATGGCATGGGAGAAAGGCTTCTGGTCTTTTTGCACCAGCTTCGGTCCGGCGTGGTCACTGTGGCAGACAACGCAGTTTTGCTGTTCCAGATCCTGGTGAAACGCCGCCTTGCGTTCTTTCTGAGCCAGCGGCACACCCTTGGTGGTGCGCAAGCCAATGTCCTTGAGGGTGTGGCAACTGATGCACTTCTGCGCGCTCACGCCTCGCAGTGCGGTATGGCACGCAAAGCAATCGGTAGAAATTTTGGCGTGCTCCGGCACCAGCGGGCCAGGCGCCACCATCAGATGCGGATAGATGAACACCAGCGCCAGCAAGATCAGCAAATTGACGCTGATGAGCGCCAGAATCTGCCGGCGTGTCATTTCCAGCCCCAGAAAAGCAGCGCGGCGATGATGTGCGCCAACCCCAGCACCCCAAACGCCAGCGTGATGGGAAAGTGCACCGCGCGCCACTGCTTTACCGCATCAAAGGTCAGACTGTCCCAGTACATCCGGTCTTCCCACTGTGCATTCGGAGTACCCTTGTCACGCACCGGTTGCAGGGCGTCGTTCATGCGGCTTCTGGCGCGGTCCAGCAAGAACTTGCCTGCCAGGCCACTCGCCACATTGATAAGCATCGCAACGACAGCCAGCCATCCCAGAATAGAGTTGAAGTGAATCCCGGCATGCACCAGAATCAGCAGCGAGCCAGCCCAGGCCATGCCTTCATGCCAGCGCAACAGGCTCACTGGATGGCCGCGCTGGATCAGTTTGCGCTTGCGCAGCGAGTAGCCAAAGGAGCCGAGGATGAGCAGCGTACCCGGAATACCCAGGTACTTTCCAATCCACACCAGATTGAACAGATGCAGCGCCACATCCACCAGCAGCGTGGCGACCACCAACGCCGCGAAAGACAGCAAAAATGGCAGCACTTCGCGCGTCATCAGCTTCGGAAGTTTGCGGCTCATGCGGACAAGCCCAAAGTGGCAGTCGCCGGCCTGGCCACACAGGGCAGGCAGTGGCCAGGGGCTGCATCGTAGTCGGGCGGATTGTCATAACGCACTTCACCTTGGGTGATGCGCGTCTCACAACAGCCGCAACCCCCGGCCCGGCAACCGGACGCCATGGCAATGCCATGCTGCTCGGCAAAGTCCAGCAATGTGCCGTCACCGGCTTGCCACTCCAATGATCGCCCAGACTTGGCGAAATGGATTTCAACCGGGGCGGCATCATCCCCAGGTGTTGGCGTCGCGCTATCTCCGGGCAAACGTACGCTGGCCGGGCCAAACGCTTCGAAGTGCAAG
>CAJBVC010000353.1 GCA_903958915.1 uncultured beta proteobacterium | reverse complement strand
GCCGCTTTTTGCTGGTGGAAGAGCATGCTGCCGACGGTTTGCGGCTCTACAATCCCGCCGGGCACCTCGATCCTGGCGAGGGCCCTGTTGAAGGCTGTGTGCGGGAAACTCTGGAAGAAACAGCGCACGCATTCACGCCCACGGCCCTGGTCGGCGTTTACCTCTCGCGGCAGCGGCAGGCTGGGCAGGACATCACCTATCTGCGATTTGCCTTTTGCGGAACGGTAGGTGAATGGGATCGGTCACAAGCGCTGGACTCGGGCATTGTGCGCACACTGTGGATGACACCGGACGAAATTCGGGCTACCGCCCATCGCCACCGCAGCCCCATGGTGCTGCAGTGCGTAGAAGACTATCTGCGCGGGCAACGCTATCCGCTCACGCTTGTTCATGTCGATGCTTCCGTGACAGCGCAGGAGGACTAGGGAGCGCCTTTTCTCTCAGTCGTCACCGAGTGCCAGAAGGCTGGGCTGGCGTCTTTCTACGGCGTGGCGCAGCAAGGCTGCAGTTCGATAGACACCGTGGGCAAATTTTCCATAAGGCAAGGTGAGGAACAAGGCCATCACCGCTCCGAGGTGGCCGACCAGTAGCCAGGGCATTGGCGCCGTGGCACGACCTACCCACAGGGCCAGCCCGGTTGCGCTGGTCAGAAACAGCAGCCCGATAAAACCCAGGTCCATCGTCTTTTGCTCTGCGTCGCCGTGGTCGGGGTGCCGTTGCATATTGAGCAACGCCAATCCTGAAGTACCCACCAGCATGCTGATGCCGCCAGCAACGCCGAGTACCTTGGGCAAACTCGGCAGATCGTACGGTGCCACCCACCCGAAAAGATAGTGGTACAGCGTGGCCACGGCGGTCGCGCCAAAGCACAAAAGAAAACCATAAAACGTGAGGTGATGGGCGCGCTTGCGCGAAAGCGTCCAGGCGTCGTCAGCGTTGTTGCAGCCTTCGCCATGACCGCCGTCGAGGTATTGCAGCGACAAAACCTTGGCGCCGGCATCGGCTGCCGCTGTCGTGTTGACCGTTGCACCCGAGGTGGCTGGCGTGATGTCCCGCAGGAATCTGCGCACGCCCATCCCCAGGGCTAGCACAACAAAGGCGAACACCGGTACAAAGATGGCGACCAACAGGTTGTGCGGAAAGATCTGGTAGAAATTGCCGGACGGTGCGACGCCGGTGAGTTCCGTGTGCAATCCCGCCGCCAGAGCCAGAAACAGTGACAAGCCGGCCGCCAAGGCCATTGCCAAAGCCAATCCATTGCGTTGGTACAACACGCCAAGCGGCGCTGGCCAGGCGTAATCGGTATAGGTTTGCAAGCGCAAGCTCGCCATAGCGCGGGGCACGTTCACCGCAAATTCGTGGGGCGGCGCATACTGACAGGCGTGCAGGCAGGCGCCACAGTTGTGGCACAGGTTTGCCAGAAAATGCACGTCTGCCTTGTCAAACTCCAAGCGCCGCGCCATGGCTGGGAAAACCCCGCAAAACCCCTCACAATAGCGACAGGCGTTGCAGATCTGCATTTGTCGCTGCACTTCGGATTCGGGTGCAGTCAGAGCGCGGGCTTCCTGCATAAGGGCATCAAGTCGCTGCATCGTTTGCTCCAATATCCATAGCAGCCTTCGCAGCCTGCACGCCCGCTATACGCCCAAAAGCCGTTCCAATCGACATTCCGACTCCGGCCGTGTAGCCTTTGC
>CAJBVC010000352.1 GCA_903958915.1 uncultured beta proteobacterium | reverse complement strand
CAGCAGCAATTCATGGTGCGATGGCAGAGCGTGCCTTGTCTTCTTCACCGCCACAAACTCCACCGGCACAATATCCGTGCCCTGGTGCAGCATCTGAAAATAGGCATGCTGCCCGTTGGTGCCGGGTTCACCCCATAACACCGGTGAGGTCCCAAACGGCAGTGCCTCCCCGCTGGCATCCACCCGTTTGCCGTTGCTCTCCATCTCCAACTGCTGCAAATACGCAGGCAGACGGCGCAAGGCGCTGTGGTACGGTGCAATCGAACGGCTGGTGAAGCCATGGAAGTTGCGGTACCACACGTCCAGCAGCGCCAACCGCACCGGCAGGTTCGACTCCAGCCGCGCGGTGCGGAAGTGTTCGTCCATCGCATGCGCACCCGCGAGAAAGGCGCGAAAACCCTCCGGCCCGATGGCAATCGCCAGCGGCAGGCCAATGGCTGACCACATTGAATAACGCCCGCCCACCCAGTCCCAGAACCCAAATGTGGTGGTGATACCAAACGCATTGGCGGCCGCCACATTGGTGGTGAGTGCGGCAAAGTGGCGGGCGGTATTGGTGCCCCCCTGCGCCTCAAACCAGGCCTTGGCCGAACGCGCATTGGTCATGGTCTCAATCGTCGTGAAGGTCTTGCTGGCAATCAAAAAAAGCGTGCTCTCCACCTTTAACTGGCTCAGGGTGGCCGCGAGTTCATGGCCGTCGACATTGCTCACAAAGTGGAGCCGTTTGCCGGTGGTGGCAAAGGCATCGAGCGCGATGGTGGCCATCTGCGGCCCCAGGTCAGAGCCACCAATTCCAATATTGACCACATCCGTGATGGCGGCGTCCGACCGCACCTGCTCTGCGTAGGCCAGCATGGCGATCAGCGTGGCATGCACCTTGGCCTGCTCAACTGCTATGGTTTCAGTAGCTGCTTGCGCACTATTGGCGTGCGCTGCGGGCGGATTTCGCAACAAGACATGCCACACCGCACGCTGCTCGGTACTGTTGATTTTGTCGCCCGCAAACATGGCGTTGCGATGCTCCTCTACGCCACTTTGCCGTGCCAGGTCCAGCAGCAGCGCTTCGCAGGCGACATCGATACGGTTCTTGGACAGGTCCGCAAACACCAAGGGGGCGGTCTGGCTGAAGCGCTCGAACCGTTGGGGGTCTTGTGCAAAAGCCTCGCGCAAATCCAGGTTTTTGCCAACCGATGCGAAATAGTCCTTCAGTTGCCCCCAGGCGGCAGTGCGGTCACAACGTGTGCGTGTCATGGTGTTCCTTGGTCCAATGGTTCAGGCAACAAGCAATAGCTGTTCCAACTTGACAGCATCCACACAAAACGCGCGAATGCCTTCGGCCAGTTTTTCGGTCGCCATGGCGTCCTCGTTGAGGGCAAACCGGAACGCCGACTCATCCAGTACGACATGCTCGATATCCATGCCTTTCGCGTCATCGGCGTCGAGCGCGCGGGTCAAGGGCACGTCGCTTGATGCGAGTGCCGCCAACAGATCGGGGCTGATGGTGAGCAGGTCACAGCCCGCCAACGCCGTGATCTGCCCGACATTGCGAAAACTCGCGCCCATCACCTCGGTGGCAATGCCAAACTTCTTGTAGTAGTTGTAAATCTGCTTCACCGACTGCACGCCGGGGTCGTTTGCATCCGCATGCTCCGCTTCCACCCAGCCTGCACCAGCGGACTTCTTGTACCAGTCGTAAATGCGGCCGACGAAGGGCGATATCAGCTGTACTTTGGCCTGACCACAGGCCACTGCCTGGCAGAAGGAAAACAGCAACGTCAGGTTGGTGTGGATTCCCTTGCGCTCCAGTTGCCGGGCGGCCTCGATGCCTTCCCAGGTCGCAGCCACCTTGATCAGTACGCGATCGATGTGAATGCCCTGTGCCTGGTACAGCTCGATGATGCGCTCGGCCCGGGTCACGGTGGCGCTGGTATCGAAGCTCAGGCGGGCGTCCACTTCGGTGGAAACGCGCCCCGGAATGATGGACAGAATCTCGCAGCCAAAACGCACCAGCAGGCGGTCGATGATTTCATCGAGCGGCCGGCCACGAAAGGCTGCCACGGTGTCGCGCATCAACGGGGCGTAATCGGGCTTTTGCACCGCCTTGAGAATCAGCGACGGATTGGTCGTGGCATCCTGCGGCAAAAAGGCGCCGAGCTGTTTGAAGTCGCCCGTATCGGCCACGACGGTGGTGAGTTGTTTGAGAGCATCAAGTTGGTTCATGGGTTGAATTATCGGTGAAACAAAGTTACATTACAACGTCCGAAAACATGTAACTCAGAAACTATGCGCTTTGATCTTGTCTTGTTTGGTGGAACCGGCGACCTCGCCTGGCGCAAGCTCATGCCGGCGCTGTTTCAGGCGTTTCGCCATGGCACGCTGCCCGAAGGCGGTCGCATCATCGGCGTAGGGCGGGATGATCTCAGCAGCGAGCAATATCGCGCGCGCATGCAGGCACGGTTTGACAACTTCGACCTGGCCAAGCGGCCCAGCGCCGAGGAGTTTGCGCAATTTGCCGCGCTGATCGAGTTCGTGCGGATGGACCTCTCCAAGCCCGACGACTATGCGCAACTGGCGGCCACCTTGCAGGCGCGCAATGCCGACACCGTGGTGATGTACGTTGCCACCGCCCCCGCGTTGTTCACCACCGTGTGTGAACAACTCGCAGCGGCCGGGCTGAACACCCCCAAAACGCGCGTGGTGCTGGAAAAACCACTGGGACACGAACTTGCCTCCAACCGCGAGATCAACCGCACGGTACGCCAGTTCTTTGAAGAAAAACAGGTCTTTCGCATAGACCATTACCTGGGCAAGCCAGCGGTACAAAACCTGTTTGCGCTGCGCTTTGGCAATGCGCTGTTTGAGCCGCTGTGGCGGCGCGAGCATATTGCCAACATCCAGATCACCATCGCTGAAGAGCTCGGCGTGGAGAGCCGCGGTGCGTTCTACGAGACCACCGGCGCGCTGCGCGACATGGTGCAAAACCACGCGTTGCAACTGCTGTGCGCCATCGGCATGGAGCCGCCCATTAACTCGCATGCCGATGCCATCCGCGACGAAAAGCTCAAAGTGCTGCGTTCGCTCAAGCCCTGGACGCAGGAATCGCTGACGCAGGACGTGGTGCGGGGCCAGTACGCGGCCGGCACGATTGATGGCGACAAGGTGCCAGGCTATCGGGAGGAGACCGGTGTCAGCCCGCAAAGCAACACCGAAACCTTTGTCGCCCTGCGCACGGAAATTGCCAACTGGCGCTGGGCCGGTGTGCCTTTTTACATCCGCACCGGCAAACGCCTGGCTGGCCGTGACGCCCGCATCGTGGTGAACTTTCGCCCGACACCGCACGCCATTTTCAACGCCACCATGGGCGTGGCCAACAGCCTGGTGATCAACCTGCAGCCCAAGGATGGCCTGGAGTTGCACCTGCTGGCACAGGGTCCGAGCAATCGGCAGAACCGCAATGCGGCGACGCAGGTGCTGGCTCCGGTACAGCTCGATCTCGACTTTGACAAGCGCTTTGGTGCCGAGCGTGTGGGCGCCTATGAGCGCCTGCTGCTCGATGTGATTGACGGACGCCTGAACCTGTTTGTGCGCAGCGACGAACAGGAAGAAGCCTGGCGCTGGGTGGAACCGATACTGGACTACTGGGCCGCAGACGCCCAGGGACCACGCCTCTACGCCGCCGGTACCTGGGGACCAAGCGCCTCCAGCGCCATGATCGCCCGCGATGGGTATTGCTGGTCTGAGGAATCATGACCCCCACGCTCCGCCGCTTCGCGGGTCGCTGCCCCCCGAGGGGGCCCTCACGCCTTGGGGCGGCCCGGCGGCGTTCAAGGTTTTCGGCTTCTAGGAGAATTTCATCGTGTTAGACAGAATCAAAGCTTCTTTGCCTTCCCTCGCCCCCGCCGAGCAGCGGGTGGGCAAGCTGTGTCTGGCGGACCCGCGGGCGTTCGCCAGCCTGCCGGTGAGTGAGTTGGCCGACCGCTCGCACGTCAGTAAACCGACGGTGGTGCGGTTTTGCCGCAGCGTGGGCTACGACGGTTTGTCGGACTTCAAGCGCAAACTCGCCGGCACTGTGAATGAAGGTGTACCTTTCATTCACCGCAGTGTCGATGCAGACGACAAGATTGGCGACGTGATGGTGAAGGTAATCGATAACACGGTCGCCTCGTTCCTCAAGTACCGCAACGAAGCCTCCACCATCACCATGGACCGGGCCGTCACGGCGCTCATGAACGCCTATACCAACAAGCACCAGATCCAGTTCATGGGTGCGGGCAACTCGGGCATCGTGGCGCAGGACGCACAGCACAAATTCTTCCGTCTGGGCATCAACACCAATGCCTACAGCGACGGCCACATGCAGGTGATGGGCGCATCACTCCTGGGGCCGGGCGACTGCGTGGTTGTGGTCAGCAACTCCGGGCGCACGCGTGACCTGATGGATGCCTGTGATATTGCGCGCAAGAACGGCGCCACCACCATCGT
>CAJBVC010000351.1 GCA_903958915.1 uncultured beta proteobacterium | reverse complement strand
TTGATCCATCCAGCGCCCCAAAGCCTGTTCGTGCGCATTGCCGGCGGCATAAACCGAACGCATGGCCGCGTGGGACTCGGGACGGTGTTGGTTCAATTTGAGCTTGCACTCCATCCCGGTAATGGCCAGTTCGAACGCCACGATTCCCGAAAGCATTTTTTGTGTGTACGACGGATCCAGACCGCGCCACTGCGCCGCGTATGCGGGTTCGTGGTCATCAATGATTTTCTTCAGGAGATGATCCTTCGCATCCTCAGTCTCTACCAGGGTCACTTCCACTGCGCAGTGCACCGCCAGGTAGTTCCAGGTGGGAACCCGCGCCAGATCCGGATAAACGCTGGGCGACATGTAGGCGTGGGGCCCGAGAAACGTGACCACAGCGGTCGGTCGCGCCTGCAGGTAGCGCCAGTGCGGATTCGGTTTAGCCAAGTGTCCCAGCAGTACCCAGCGTTCGCCCTGCACTTCCAGGTGCAGTGGCAAATGGCTCACAAACGGCAGCCCCGCATCGTCATTGCTGATGAGCGATGCGAACGGATGTTCGCGCATCAGTTGCTCCGCATGCGTGTTTTCTTTGGCCTTGAACTGCAGTGGAAGGTACATAGATCTCTCGCTTTGCGAACGAATCACGGGGTCAGCGTCACTGCGTGTTCAATCTTGGCGGGCGCGAGCTGCAGTGGACGGTACCTGACATCGGCCCATGCCTGCGCCATATCCTGGTAGCGGCTGGAGAAGACCAGACCGCTTTGGCCGGTCTGGTAGATGAACTGGGAGTTTTCCAGATTGCTCAGGTCGAACACGGTGCGCATGGACGCGGCGTGGCGGTTGGCAAACGGTGTTTTTTCTTCATGGAGCCAGTACTGCCCCACATTGACGGTGAACCCGTCACCCCCAGTGGGCGTGCGCACCTCATAGTGTTTGTTCAACGGTGCCACCATGCTGAACGGCCGGTGCTCACTGCGGGCCACATGCGCCCTGCCCCATTGCCATTGGGCAATGTCCGGGCCGTAACTGGCCTGGAGGCGGTTGAGTGCCCGTTCCAGCGCCGCATTGACCTGTTCGTCACAGGTTTTCGGTGCACACCACCAGGGGTCGGGTCCCAGCAAGGCTTCTTCCACTGTGAAGCGGAAGTGGCGTTTGCCATACAGGCTCTTGAACGCGGCAGCGCCAACTTTGGGCTCAACCAGTCCGCGCGCCATTTCGTCGGCCCAGGCGGCAAATATCAAAGGTGCAGCAGCATCGGCGCGCATCACCGCATCAAAGCCCTTGAGCTGAGCCAGCGCGGTGGCACCGAGCGGGTGGCCGGTCTGCGCTTTTTGCAGCACCGGCAGCAACCGTTGGGTGGCGGTTGAGAGCTGGTCGGCGTGGATTTGTCGCATGCTGGCAGCGTCGTGCTTCGGGGTGGCCGCCAACAACGCCTCAATGCGGTCGAACCGATGTGGCAGCGCATAGTCCTGTCCCAGGAAGTACTTGTAGCCCGCTGGCGTGATCTTTTGATTGGCAGTGGCGATCCAGCCTTTGGCACCATCATCTTCCGGCGTATCTGCCGCGGCAATCCAGCCGTCCCAGTCGTAGCGTGGCTCCCATCCCGGTGCGGGCGCCTGACCCATGATGTCGTTGTCGGCACGGCGCAACGGCACCCGACCCGCGGCCTTGTAGGCAATGGCGCCGTCGACATCGGCCATGACAAAGTTCTGCATCGGTGAATGCCAGGTTTCCAGGGCAGTTTTGAGCTCGGCCACGCTTTGCGCACGATTCGATCGCACGCCCGCCATGATGGTGTGGTTGTCCGAATCCAATGCTGCCCAGCGCAGGGCCAGCACATATTTGCCAGTGTTCAGCAGATCCTGGTGGGTTTTCTGCGCGTCTGTGATCACCGGTCCATGGCGCGTGGTGCGCGCATTGAAAATCACATCCGCCTGGCCCTTGACTTTGATCACATGGCGGCGGTTCTTGAAGCGGGCCCAACTGGTCTGGCCGTTTTCATCCGGAACACGGTAGATCGTGGCGTCATTCGGGTGCAATTGCTCCAGATAAAGGTCCTGCACATCGGGGCCGGTATTGGTCACGCCCCAGGCCACTTTTTCGGTACGACCCAGCACCACAAAGGGCAGACCCGGAAATGTGGCCCCAACCACCTTCAAGCCTGGCGCCTGCAGGCTGGCAAAGTACCAGATGGCCGGTGCACTCAAACCCAAATGGGGGTCGTTGGCCAACAGGGGTTTGCCGCTGACAGTATTGCTTCCGGCGACCACCCAGTTGTTGCTGCCTTTGCCCTCCACGGCTCCGAGGTTGTCGACAAACTGGCTTGACCAATCTTGCGCATGCGCCAGCAGGTTTGCATCAAAAAGGCCGTTAGCGCTTGCGGGGATTGCGTGAGCCGCTCCTGTTTTCGTAGCATCTTTGGACTGGTCTGCGACAACCGGTTTGTAAACACCCAGTTCGGCATACAGTTTTGCCAGGTCCAGCTTGGCGGCAGGAGCCTCTTTGCCATAAGGTGCGAGCAGCTGCCACAAACGGTCAGTGGGCAGATGCTGTGCTGCGGTCAACCGGGCAAACTCCAGACCCCAGTTGCCGCCCAGGTCCAAAGCCATCATGATCGACCAGCCGACGCTGTCCTGCGCTGTCCAGGTGCCCGGTTTGATGCGCAAAAGGTGGAATTCGGGCGGTAAAGACTGGCTGCTCGACCTGTTGAACGCGTTGATGCCATCGGCATAACGTTGCAAAGCCTCGCGCCCCTCGGCCGGCAATCCATCCCACTGAAACTGGGCGGCGCGCCCAATGCCCAGCGTGCGCATCAGCTTGTCGGTCTCCAACGCCGGCGCACCGAGCACTTCCGCCAATGTTCCATGCATCACGCGACGGTTGAACTCCAGCTGCCAGCCGCGCTCCTGGGCATGCACGTAGCCCAAGGCAAACCAGGCATCCTGCACCGACTCGGCCTTGATATGCGTTACATCAGAGGCATCGCGCTCGATGTGAATGGGCGCAATGGCGCCGGGAGCATGCAATACGCCGTCCATGACGGGAAAGGCACTGCGTACATACAGGCTTGACACGACAACACCCGCTCCGACCAACACACCAACCGCTTGCAACGAACGCTTGAACCACACCATACAAAACTACCTTTTCAAATTGAGCAACACTTCACACTGCGCAAACATCCAACACCATGCGAACCGCTTATGGTAACCAACCGTGCCCGGGAGAAAACTCCGGCGTTCAAAAACGCGACAAGGTGCTCAACGCGCTATTGGCCCATTCGGACGATTTTTCGGTATGTGCTTCGGCCATCAAGGCGGAACTGCTGCGCACGCGGCGGGACAGTTCGAGGGCGATATTACGGGTAATGTTCAGTGCCGCTACCGGATAGCGCTGCTCCAATGCGGTAATGGCATGCGCATCGAGCAGCAGCGCGTGTACCGGCGTATCGGCAATGACGGTGGCAGACCGGGGTCGGCCATCGATCAGGCTCATCTCGCCGACAAACTGGCCCGGACCAAAGGTCGCCAAACGCGACGCCAATCCATCGTCCGCCGCACCCGAAAGAATGCTGACCGTGCCGGCTTCGAGTAACCATACCCCGTCAGCCAACGTGTCCTTGCGAAACAACATCTCGCCTTTATCGACATTGCGGCGGTCTCCGAGCAACAGAACTCCGGTGATCTCTTCACTGCTCAGGCCCTTGAGCAAAGCGTTGTCCTCCACAGCGATGGCGGAGGGTGACGTGGCACTTCCCAGGGTGCGTTGCAGCAATTGCTCTTCGCACAACTCCAGGCCGCGGTCCAGATCCGCGCAGGTTGTAATGCCCTGGATGGACCCCAGCGTGTGACGCAGCTCGACGGATGGGGTGCGCTGCAGTCCCGTCAGAACCAACGTCAGATCGCGTTCCCGTAGCGCATTGACCAACCAGCTGAGCGCGTCTGAACCACTGGAGTCCACGTCGTGCACCTGGCTGACGTCCACCACAACCGCTGTTGCCTCGGGGTCCAGTTCATCCACCATCTGGGTGAGACGCCGGCTGTTGCCAAAAAACAGGTGCCCGGTCAGCCGCAATATCCCGACACTGCGGCTATGGAGTTCGAGGCTGGCCAGGGCGCCGGCGGTTCTGACGCGATGGGAGCGATACTGGTCGAGGTAGGCCCACTGCGCGTCGAGCTTGTTGGAAACGCGTCGCAAAACGGCCAGACACGACAGGCCAATTCCCACGAAACAGGCCCAGATCAGGCTGCCAAAGAAGCCGACCAGTGTGATTGTCAGGGTGATCCAAAAGCCAAGGTCTCCCGTGCCTTCGCGGCGCAACTGGCGGGTGCGCAGCATCGAGGCCAATCGTTTGGCAAACGCCGGATCCACCAACGGCGGTGCCTGCAACAAATACAAGCCCGCAACGATTCCCGTCGGCAGCACCAAGAGCCACGGCGCCAGCGCCAGCAGCAAAGCTGCGGTAATCCACCAATTGGACGCGGCTGCCCGCCACCCGCGTCCACCATAGGCATGGTTGGCGAGACTTATTAATGGCGAGGCCGTGCAGGGAACCCCTCCCACCACAGCACTGATCAGGTTGGAGCCACCCAGTACGGTGAGTTCACGATTGGCATCAAAGCGCAGGCCAGTCCGTGTCTCCATTTGATTGGCTGCGGTGAACGACTCCAGAATCATCACCAGTGCGAGGGTGATTGTGCCAGGCAACGCCACCAGCAGGAGGCGGGAAACGTCGGTCTGTGCCACGAAGGCGTACCACTGACCGACAGGAACCCAGGCCAGACTCAGCGTTGGAAATCCGGGGGTGGTGTGCGGCAAATTCTGCGCAAACCAGCCCATCGCCAGGCCCGCCGCCACCGCGATCAACACGGTCGGAAAAACCTTGAGCCCGCGGATGCGCCGCTGCAGCCGGGGCCAGCCATACAGACACAGGACCATGGCGATCGGTACCCACGCCACCGCCGCCGGCTCGTGAACCACCTGCTTGACTGCCAGCCATACCAGCAGCAGCGCGATGCTGTTGGAGATGCCAGCGGTCACCGTGCTCGGAATCATCTTGAACGCATTGCCCAACTTCAGCATGCCACACAACAGCACCAGGCCACTGGCCAGGGCAAACATCAAACTGCCGGCGATCAGCCCCAGCAACAACTGGGGTGTGGTGAAGGCATGTTCCGTCACCGGCTCATCGCTAAGTGCATGGGTCAGTAGATACACCAGACCCACATAAGCTGCCAATGATGCGGCGCGTGAGCTTGACAATAGCGCCGCGCTTTGACCGGTCAGCAATCGCACGGCGCGCGCGGCAGTGGCCGTGACCAGTGTTGCCCACAAAGCGGGCTCCAGGGCGTTCACACCAAAAATACCGAGAAAAAAGAGCACCGGGCCAATGATGGTCGAAATTCCCAGAATACTGGTCTCAAGGCCTGCGCGAATCTCCGTGATGACGCTCACGTGAGGGACTTCCTGCGCATCGCGCTGACCCAGCAAGGGTGATGGATCTGCGGCACCGGCTATTCCCACTCGATCGTTGCCGGGGGCTTGCTCGAAACGTCATAGGTGACCCGGTTGATGCCACGCACCTCGTTGATGATGCGCCCCGATACCTTCTTCAGCAAGGCGTAGGGCAGCTCGGCCCAGTCTGCGGTCATGAAGTCACTGGTTTGCACGGCGCGCAGGGCAACCACATAGTCGTAGGTGCGACCATCGCCCATGACGCCCACACTCTTGACTGGCAGAAAAACGGTGAAAGCCTGGCTGGTCAGGTCATACCAGGACTTGCCGGTCGCGGCGTCCTTGAAATTGCGAAGTTCTTCGATGAAGATCGCGTCGGCACGACGCAGCAGGTCGGCATATTCCTTCTTCACTTCGCCGAGAATGCGCACACCCAGCCCGGGGCCGGGGAATGGATGGCGGTACACCATGTCATGCGGCAGACCGAGCGCGACACCCAGTTCACGCACCTCGTCCTTGAACAGTTCGCGCAACGGCTCCAGCAGTTTGAGACCCAGTTGCTCGGGCAGACCGCCCACGTTGTGGTGGCTCTTGATGGTGACAGCCTTCTTGTTTTTGGCCCCACCGGACTCGATCACGTCTGGATAGATAGTGCCTTGCGCCAGGAAAGTTGCTCCCTTTTTGGTAGCATCCTGCGCAGTCAGGGTGAGCGCTGCAGCCTTGAAAACCTCTACAAATTCACGGCCAATGATCTTGCGTTTGGCCTCGGGTTCGGCGACACCGGCGAGGTGCCCCAAAAACTGGTCACTGGCATCGACCCGCACCACCTTGGCGTGCAACTTGCCGACAAACATGTCCATCACCATGTCGCCTTCATGCAGACGCAACAGGCCATGGTCTACAAATACGCAGGTCAACTGGTCGCCAATGGCGCGGTGAATCAGGGCGGCTGCCACCGACGAGTCCACGCCACCGGAGAGCCCCAGAATAACTTCTTCATCGCCGACTTGAGAGCGGATCTTCTCTACCGCTTCGGCAATGTAGTCGCCCATGATCCAGTCGGGCCGGGTGCTACAGATGTCCAGCACAAAACGGTTGAGGATGGCCGCGCCTTGCCGGGTGTGGGTCACTTCCGGGTGAAACTGCACGGCATAGAAGCGGCGCATTTCGTCGGCCATGCCGGCAATGGGGCAGGCGTCGTTGGAGGCCATCAGCTTGAAGCCGGGTGGCAACTCGGTCACCTTGTCGCCATGGCTCATCCAGACGTCCAGTAAACCGTGGCCCTCGGCGTTGGCGCTGTCCTGAATGCCATCCAACAGCCGGGTGTGGCCACGTGCGCGAATCTGGGCCGAGCCAAACTCGCGGGTCTTGCCTGCTTCCACCTTGCCGCCAAGCTGCTGCGCCATGGTCTGCATGCCGTAGCAGATGCCCAGCACCGGCACTCCGAGTTCAAACACCGCCTGCGGCGCCTTGTCGGTGGCGTCTTCGTAGACGCTGGCGTGGCTGCCCGAAAGAATGATGCCTCTGAGGGTGCCATCCTGTGCATAGTCGCGCACCCACTGGTCTGTCACATCGCAGGGGTGCACTTCACAGAAAACATGGGCTTCCCGCACACGCCGTGCGATGAGCTGGGTGACCTGGGAGCCGAAATCGAGGATGAGAATACGTTGGTGTGCCATGAGAATCAGACCTTGGGAGTGCCAGCGGCAAGCGCGCGCTGGTGTTGAAAATGCCAGATCGCCAGGGCCAGGGCGATCAGTTGGATGAAACTGCCGACATACAACGGCAGACCCAACTGGGCACTGCCTGCGGGCGCGTCCGACACCAGGGCGAGCAAACCCGCGCCGGCCAACGGAGCCAGAATCGCCATCATGCTGTTGATGGAGGACACCGCGCCCAGAGTCTGCCCTTGCACGTTGGCGTGGGCCGCACTTGACACAATGCTCTGCAGTGTAGACCCGGTCGCTGACGCAGGCATGTTGAGAAGAATGATGACAAACAGTACCCAACTTTCTGGCGCCAATCCATAGGCGGTGTAGGCCAACGTCGCGGTAAACAGTCCAATCACCGCCAGCCGCTGCGGCGAAATGCGTTTCAGGATGTGTTTGAGCAATACACCCTGCATGACCACATTGGCTAGCCCCACCACCATCAGCGACAAGCCGGTTTCATGCGGACCCCAGCCAAACTTGAAGGTGGTGTAGAGCACCCAGGTTGCGTGCAACATGAACTGCGCCAGGGTACTCAGGGCTATCACCGCCACCAGGGGGCCAACGCCACCCAGATCAAATAACCCCCGCAGGGCCGACACCGGATTGGCCTTGCGCCAGGCAAACGGTGTGCGCTGGTCTACCGGCAAGCTCTCCGGCAGCACAAAGTAGCCATAGATCCAGTTGATGACGGCCAGGGTTCCGGAAGCGACAAAGGGCAGTCGCACATCAATGTCGCCCAACACGCCACCCAACGCTGGGCCCAGAATGAAACCTACGCCCATCATTGCGCCCAGCAGACCAAAGCGCCGGGCCCGGTCCTGCGGTGGCGTGATGTCGGCGACATAGGCGTTGGCCACAGCCACGTTGGCCTGCATGGCGCCACCAATCAGCCGCACCCACACCAGCATCCACAGGCTGGTCGCCGCAGCGGTCATGAAGAAATTGAAGGCCAGCCCGGAGAATCCGATGAGCAACACCGGACGGCGCCCGAACCGGTCGGACAAGGCGCCCAGAATCGGCGAGCCAAAGAAGTTGGCGATACCAAAGGCAAAGGACACCGCGCCGAACCAGAACGCCTGGTCGGCCTTGGACTCGGTAAACAGCCCCACCATATGGGGCAGCACCGGGATCATCAGGCCAATCGACATCATGTCGATCAGCACAGCGATCATGATGAACCGCATCGCTGCGGTCCGAACCGGTGCCGCAGCGATGGGGTCTTCAGTCAGCACGGTAATTGGGTGCTTCTTTGGTGATTTGCACG
>CAJBVC010000350.1 GCA_903958915.1 uncultured beta proteobacterium | reverse complement strand
CAGAGCTTGCGCACCAGACGCTGGGCCAGCACGCCCAGCAGGGACGAGCTGAGAAGGAAGGGCTCAACGCCCATGTCCATCAACCGCGTAACGGTGCTGGGCGCGTCGTTAGTGTGCACCGTGGCAAGCACCAGGTGGCCGGTTAGAGAGGCCTGGATAGCGATTTGGGCGGTCTCGAAGTCGCGGATCTCACCGATCATGATGATGTCGGGGTCCTGACGCAGTATGGCCCGCAGGGCCTTGGCAAACGTCAGGTCGATTTTCGGATTCACTTGCGTCTGCCCCACACCCGCCAGCTCGTACTCAATCGGGTCTTCCACCGTCATGATGTTCTGGCCGCGCGTGTCGAGCCGCTCCAGCGCCGCGTACAGCGTGGTGGTCTTGCCCGAACCGGTGGGCCCGGTGACCAGAATGATGCCATGCGGCTGCGTTACCAGATGTTCGAAGCGTGACAGCACATGGCCCTGCATCCCCACCGATTCCAGGCTGAGCTTGGCGCCACTCTTGTCCAGAAGGCGCAGCACCGCGCGCTCGCCATGGGCGCTCGGCAGGGTACTCACGCGCACATCCACGGCGCGGGTGCCGATGCGCAAGCTGATGCGGCCATCCTGCGGCAGGCGCTTCTCGGCAATGTCGAGTTCGGCCATGATCTTCAGGCGCGAGATCAGCGCCGCATGCAGCGCGCGGTTGGGTTGCACCACATCACGCAGCGAGCCGTCGACGCGAAAACGCACGGCCGAGTGGCGCTCGTAGGGTTCAATATGGATGTCACTGGCACCATCACGGGCGGCTTGCGTCAACAGGGCGTTGAGCATGCGGATGATGGGCGCGTCGTCCGAAGTTTCCAGCAGGTCTTCAATGGCCGGCAGGGCCTGCATCATGCGCGAAAGATCGATGTCGCTTTCCACTTCGCTCACTACGGTCGCGGCGCTCGACTCACTTTGGGCATAGGCGGCGCTGATACGCTGGCGCAGGACTTCCAGGGCTTCCACCTTGATGTCCTGCACCGGGTACTTGCGCATGACTTCGCTCATCGGGCTGGCTGACTCCAGGCTGTGCAGCCACAGCGTCATTGCTCCGCCCTGGTCTTCCAGCAGCAGGTTCTGGCTGCGCGCGAAACCGTAAGGCAGGGGGTATTGAACCGCTTGTGCCATCGCTACTTCCCACGCGCGGGCATCACAGGTGCCTCATTCACCGGCAGTATCCCACTGGCCGCGGGTTGGGCTTGCTGCTGTGCGCCACGCATCATCTCGTAGCGGTCATTCGAATACGACTCCGCAGCTGCCGCGTCACGCACCACCACCGGGCGCAGAAACACCATCAGATTGGTTTTCTTGCGGGTGCGTGAGTCGGCCTTGAACAGGTAGCCCAGCAGTGGAATGTCCCCCAGCCCCGGCACCTTCTCCTGGTTCCCGGAGTACTCGTCGGACAGCAGGCCGCCCAGCACCACGACCGAGCCATCATTGACCAGCACGTTGGATTCGATCGAGCGCTTGTTGGTAATCAGCCCGGAGGCCGAATTGATCGATGACGCCTGCACGCTCGAGACTTCCTGGAAGATGGTCAGCTTGACGGTGCCGTTCTCGCTGATCTGGGGTTTGACGCGCAGCGTCAGGCCCACGTCCTTGCGCTCGATGGTCTGGAAAGGATTGACCGTGTTGGCACTTCCCGTGGCAGCATTGGTGTATTGGCCCGTCACAAAGGGCACGTTCTGGCCAATGACAATCTTGGCCTCTTCGTTGTCCAGCGTCAGCAGGTTGGGTGTGGACAGAATATTGCCGTCGCCATTGGTTTGCAGAAAGCGCGCCAGTGCGCCCAGTACATACACGCCGTTGGTCTGGTGCGCTACACCGAAATTGAGTCCGGTGCCCGGCAGCACTGCGCCCGTGGCGGCGCCCAGCGCCAGACTGAGGATGTTGGCGCCCGCCGTGGGCGCCGTGAAATTGGTACCCAGCAGGCCTATATTGGTGTCGCCAGAGTTGCCCAGGGCACTCTGCCACTGGATGCCGAACTGCGCCGCCTTGTCGGCATTCACTTCTGCAATCAGGCTCTCGACATAGACCTGGGCACGGCGGGTATCAAGTTTGTCGATGACGGCGCGCAACTGCCGGTACTGCGGCTCGGGTGCGCTGATGATGAGCGAGTTGGTCGCCTGGTCGGCCTGAATCTGGCCGCCCGTGGAAGGTTGGGACGCTGCTGCGCCGCCCGTGGCCGCGGGGACTCCGCCCGTGGCGCCGCCCACCGCCGCAGCCGCGGTCGGTGTACGCACTTCGCCCGATAGTGCAGCACGCAACGTCACCGCCAGCTTGGTGGCGTCGGCGTTTTTCAGGTATACCACGTAGATGTTGCCGGTGGCGCTCTCGGTCGAGGGTTGGTCCAGCTTGGCAATCAATGATTTCGCCAATGCCACGCGGGCGCCGTTGGAGGCACGCAGAATCAGCGCGTTGCTGCGCGGCTCGGCAATCAAGGTG
>CAJBVC010000349.1 GCA_903958915.1 uncultured beta proteobacterium | reverse complement strand
CGCGCCACAAAGGCGGACAGGTCCGCCCGGGCTACCCGCTCAATCAGACCAAATCCGCGGATTCCGTGGTACTCGGTGTCAATATTGCTCGCATCCACAAACTCGCGAAACTCCGCGCGCGTGACGCTGCCACTGGCTGCATACGTGCCACGCAAACCACGCAGACCATACAGCGGCAAATTCAGACGGCGCAGTACCTCGGCTTTGATGCGCTCGGCCCCCATTTCGAAACGCGTCGCGGCTGTAGCATCAATGGCGCTTTTTTGCCAGACCACACCGGCTGCAGTAATGGCCAAACCCAGCACCTGTGCTGCAGCTGTCATGCCGATGGCCGGGCCCAATCCAATGCGTGTTCCTTCGCGCCGAGCGCCAGAGCCATGGGGCTGCTGAAATGTGATCACGCAGCGCCAATACACCACCGGTCCGGACAAAAGAACCAGCAAGACCACATCGAGCAGCGCTGCGCCCGGACCGTGCACACCGGGCGCGATTTCTGGCAGCAGCGTCATCACCGCAACTTCCGCTGCAGCAATGATGAGAACAATCTCACCAAAGAGGCGAACCGGGGCGGCTAAAAGCTTCATGAAAACATCGGTGGGATCTGGTGCATCGCAAAGGCCTGGTCGTCAGGATAGCAGACGCCACGCGCAACAAATCTACACCGCGCCCTGCTGGCGCAAGGCTGCAATGCGCTCTGCATCAAGCCCCAGAGCGCCAAGCACCTCATCGGTGTGCTGCCCCAGCGCAGGTGGTGCATTGCGCAGCACCGGCGGCGTGTCCTGCAAACGCAGCGGGCTTGCCACTGTTGCTATGTTTGTAATAGTGCCTTGCGCACGCCCGACGGGCGCTACAGCCTGTTTTGCCACCAGGCCACGGGCTGCCACCTGGGGGTCGGTGAAGGCCTGCGCGAAGTCGTTAATGGGGCCACATGGCACCGCCTTGTCTTCCAGCAAAGCGATCCACTGCGCGGAACTACGCGTGCAGGTGACATCGGCAATCAACGGGATCAGGGCCTCGCGGTTGCGCACACGCTGAGCGTTGCTTGCAAAGCGCGCGTCCAGCGCCCACTCGGCATGACCGGCCGCTTCACAGAAGCGCCCGAACTGACCGTCGTTACCGATCGCCAGCAAGACGGCGCCATCGCTGGTGGGAAAATCCTGGTAGGGCGCCAGGCTCGGGTGCGTATTGCCAGAGCGCTTCGGTACCGCACCGGTGTTGAGATAACCCGCCGCCTGGTTGGCCAGCATCGCCATGCCCACATCGAGCAGCGCCATGTCGATGTACTGACCTAGCCCCGTGCGGTGCCGCACTTCGAGCGCTGCCAGAATGGCGCTGGCGGCATAGACCCCGGTCAATACATCAATCACGGCCACGCCCACCCGCTGAGGCCCACCGCCCGGTGTGCCGTCGGCCAGACCGGTAATGCTCATCATGCCGCTCATGGCCTGGATCATCAGGTCGTAGCCGGCGCGCTCGGCATAGGGGCCGTTCTGCCCAAAGCCGGTCACGGAACAGTAGATCAGCCGCGGGTTGTGTTCGCGCAGGCTTTCGTAGTCCAGCCCATATTGCTGCAACCCCCCGACCTTGAAGTTTTCCACCAGAATGTCGCTTTGCAGCGCCATCTGTCGGATCAGCGCCTGCCCCTCCTGATGGGCCATGTCGATGGTGATGGAGCGCTTGTTGCGGTTGCAGGCGGTGAAGTAGGTGGCATCGGTGGTGTCATTACCATCGGCGTCCTGCAGGAATGGCGGGCCCCAATGGCGCGTGTCGTCCCCCACGCCCGGGCGCTCCACCTTGATCACGTCGGCCCCCAGATCCGCCAGCATCTGGGTGCACCAGGGGCCGGCCAGCACACGCGAGAGGTCGAGCACCTTGATGTGCGGCAGGGCTGGCGGCTTTTGCGTCATGGGCGGCCTTTCAATTCCACCACGCCAGGGCGCATCGTCCAGTCCCAGACAAAGTTCGACTTCAGGTGAAAGTCGGCCACCAGCTTGTCGCCTTCGGCCACGGTGACCAGCAGCACCAGGTGGTCTTTGCGGAAATCGCTGCCGGGTCGGAGTTCGCCCTGCAGCGTGGCGTAGTAATCAACGCGATCACGCTCAAAGCGGGGCGGCGCGGGACGAATTTGTGCGGCACCCACCGTGCCCGTCAACGTCAGGTCGCTCTGGATCCGGAGATCGAAAGGGACGTGGCCAAACTCGGCCTGAAATGCCACATTGAAAAACCGGCCGTCGCCGACCCAATGGCCTGCAAGTTTG
>CAJBVC010000348.1 GCA_903958915.1 uncultured beta proteobacterium | reverse complement strand
GGCGCTTGAGGTAGGCCAGCGAAGAGTAGCCAGTGCCGAAATCGTCCATCGAAAATCGAATGCCAAGCGCCTTGAGCTGGTGCATCTTTTCAATGGTGTCGGCCACGTTGCTGATCACAATACTCTCGGTGAGTTCGAGCTTCAGAAGACTCGGATCGATCCCACTCTGCACCACCACACTGCGCGTCGAGGAAACAAAGTCGGCTTGGAGAAACTGGCGCGCGCTGACATTGACTGCCAATTTCAGACTGCGTGTGAGATCGCTACGCTCCCAATCCTTCAGTTGCGCGCATGCCGTCTCCAATACCCAGGCGCCAATGGGAAGAATTAAGCCTGTTTCCTCTGCCAGCGGGATGAACTGGGCTGGCGAGACCAGGCCACGCTGCGGATGTTCCCAGCGAATGAGGGCTTCGGCACTTACCACCTCACCAGCATCGTTCACCTGCGCCTGGTAATACAGCCGCAGTTCTTTGCCTGGCAGGGCATGGCGCAACTCCACCTCCAGCTTGATACGATTCTCCAGCGCTGCTTGCATGGCGGGATCAAAAAAACGCACTGCATTGCGACCTTCTGCCTTGGCACGGTACATGGCGCTGTCCGCACGCTTAAGCACTTCTTCTGCGCTGCCTTCGTGATCCTGGTAGACCGAGATGCCAATGCTGGCCTGGCTATGGTGCTCGACGGTTTCCAACAGATAGGGTTCCCGCAAAGCGTTTTGGATCTTTTCGGCCACTGCCTCGGCTCGCGTTGCTGCATCCTGCGGTTCCTTGCCCAAGTCTTCAAGGATGACGATGAACTCGTCGCCCCCCTGTCGCGCCAGGCTGTCCTGGTCGCGCACGCAGGTTTTGAGCCGGCGCGCCACCTCGACCAGCAGCCTGTCGCCCACTTCATGGCCATCGGTGTCGTTGATCAACTTGAAGTTGTCCAAGTCGATCAGCATCACTGCACCGCAACTCTTGCGGCGCGCGCTGGCTGCTATGGCGCGGTGCAGCCGGTCGAGCAGCAGGCGCCGATTGGCAAGCTGGGTCAGTGGGTCGTAGAACGCCAGGTTGTGAATCTTGGCCTGTGCGTCTTTGCGTTGGCTGATGTCGCGAATGAACACGAATTGCCGGTCTTGCTCGGGCCAGTAATTGACCCGAACTTCTGCGTGCCAGATTTCACCGCCCTTGCGGCGATGGCGCGTCTCGAACAGGTCACCGCCAATGGCCCTGATACGTGCAATGCGGCGCAGGACTACGTCTTGCGAATCCTCCGCATCGAGATCGGCAACCTGCATGGCCAGCAGCGCTTCGCGGGTATACCCTGACAGTTTGCAATAGGCCTCGTTGACCTCGATCAAACGCCCCCGCATGTCACAAATCCAGAACCCATCGAGCGAGGTTGCGAGGATCGCGCGATAGGTTTCATCACGCTCCTTGAGCTCCAGTTGAGCCTGGTGCTGCACCGTTATGTCCCTGCTGATACCAAGCACGCCGAACGCCTTCCCGTGGGTATCGGCAAATGGAGTTTTGACAGTATCGAGCAATACCTGGTGGCCATCGGGGTAACTCACCCATTCTTCATTGTGGCGGGGCTGACGCACCTCCAGCATCTGGCGATCCTGTTCGCGGAAAAAGCTGGCCGTCGTGTGGTCAAAGAAGTCAAAGTCCGTTTTCCCCACTTGTTCGAGCTCACTGCGACCGGCAAAGCCCTCAAACGCCTTGTTGCACCCCAGGTAGCGACCATCGACATCCTTGAAGAAGATCAGGTCGGGAATGGTGTCGATGACACGTCGCAACAGCGCCCTTTCCCGCTCCAGGGCCAACTCCATGAGCCGACGCTCTGTTACGTCCAGAATCATCACGCCAAACTGACCCGTGCTTGTGCGAAACGCGCTGACATCGAAGTACTTGTTCAGTTCGGCGCTGTAGTTTTCGAATGCCACCGGCTCACCCGTCAAGGCCACCTTGCCGTAACGCTCAATCCAGATCGGCTCGGTATGGGGCAGCACCTCCCGTACCCGTTTACCCACCAGTGTGCTCGCCTGCAACCCAGTCATGGCTTCAAACGCAGGGTTGACCTGAACAAAGCGGTAGTCCACCGGGGTGCCCTCGTCATCGCACAGGATGTCGTGCACGGCAAAGCCGCTGCGCATCTGGTTGAACAAGGTGCGGGAATCAAGCAGGCTTTGCGCCAGCTGCTCGCGCTCGGCCACCAACGAGTCC
>CAJBVC010000347.1 GCA_903958915.1 uncultured beta proteobacterium | reverse complement strand
GTGGCACCACGCCATCGGTCAGCGAGTAGAGGCAACTGGTCGGAATCGGCAGGCGGCGGTGTTCACGCATGGCCTTGGCGCGTGGCTGCATCAGGTGTGCGGAGGCGCCCATGCGGTGCGACACCAGCCGGTACAGTGCTTTCAGCGTGGGCGGAGACTGGTTGCCACCCACATCCACACTGACCGGGCTGCCCAGGGTGATGATGGAGCGCACGCATTCCTGCGTGCTTTGCGCGGCATAGAAGGAAAAGACACCCCCGAGGCTCCAGCCCACCAGGCTGACCTTGCGCCCGGTAATGTGGTGCAGGTAGCGAATCTTCTGCGGAAGGGCGTTGGCGTGTTTGCTACGAAAGCCCACGTTGCGCCCCAGCCCCCAGGTGTACACGTCGTAGCCCTTGTTTTGCAAGAACAGGCGCAGTGCCACCAGCGAGGATTCTCCAGCCATGAAGCCCGGTACCAGCAACACCGGGTGCCCGTCGCCTTGCGGTGCCTCCATCAGCAACGGCAACGACGCTGGCAGCAACGCCATCTCCATGAAGATGCGCGACTCCAGCAGCGAACTCCACGCACTGGGCGGGCCAATATGGCCATGGCGAACAACGGGTCTACGGGACATGGATCAGGCTCCTCCTAAACGGCAACTCGCACCGTGTTTGCCGTGCAGTTTAGAAGGGAAAGTGCCGAAAAAGTTGAGTCTCGCCGTCTAAAGCGGCGTTTGGCAGTCGCTTAGGTGTCAGCTTGCTACGTTGGAATAGTCAGCTGGTTGAAGCACCTTGCGCGTAGAGCGCAGAGCAAACGACTCAAATTCGTGGGCTGGCAAGGGCCTGCTGAAGAAATAACCCTGGAAGGCATCACAATGGGCTTGCGCGAGAAAATCACGTTGTGCGTCGGTTTCCACGCCCTCGGCAATCACGTTCAAGCCAAGGCTATGCCCCAATGCCACGACCGTTCTGGCAATCGCAGCGTCGTTCGGGTCCACCATCACGTCGCGTACAAATGACTGGTCAATCTTGAGTTGGTCGAGCGGAAGTCGTTTCAGGTAGGCCAGCGATGAAAAGCCGGTTCCGAAGTCGTCCAGCGAGAATTTGACTCCGGATGCTTGCAGTACCACCATTTTTTCCACGACTTCCTGCACATTGTTGACCAGCAGACTTTCGGTGAGCTCAAGTTTGAGTCTCTGCCCCAGGGCGCCGGTTCGGTGCAGCACCGAATGCACCTTGTCTACAAAATCAGGCTGGCGAAACTGAACCGCACTGACATTGACGGCCAATGAGAACTGGGAAAACTGGTCGTGTGCGGCCCATTTGGCAAGTTGACTGCAGGCCGTCTCCAGCACCCAATCCCCCAGTGGCACGATCAAACCCGATTCCTCGGCCAACGCAATGAAATTGGCCGGGGACACCATGCCGCGCGTCGGGTGGAGCCAGCGCACCAGCACTTCTGCGCCCGAGATGGTATTGCTTGCAGCAAGGATCTGGGGCTGGAAATGCAACAGGAACTGTTTGTCGTGCAGCGCCTGGCGCAGGTCCCGCTCCAGCAGTGCGCGCTCCAGCACCACGGCCTGCATCGTCGGGTCAAAGAAGTGCATCGCATTGCGACCCGTCGCCTTGGAGCGGTACATCGCAAGGTCTGCCTGTTTGAGGAGGTCATCCACGGTCACGCCGTCCGACTTGAACAGCGTCACACCAATGCTGGCCGAACTTTGAAACAATACGTCACCCAGGGTGTATTCCTGCGCCAGGGTGGTCAGAATTTTCCCGGCAACGGCTTCGGTATGCGCGGCTGCCTCCACCGATGCCGTGCTAAGGTTGCCCAGAACCACGACGAACTCGTCTCCTCCAAAACGGGCGACCGTGTCGCCATCCCGCAGGCTTCGGGTAATTCGCAATGCCACCTGTTGCAACAACAGATCACCCTTGTCGTGCCCCAACGTGTCATTGAGTGTTTTGAAGTTATCCAGATCAATGAAAAGCAGCGCGCCGTGCGTGCCATTGCGATGGGCTACCGCCATGGCTTGCTTCAGTCGGTCCAGCAACAACGTGCGGTTCGGCAGTTGGGTCAATTGATCTATGAACGCCAGCTCTTCGATGCGGTCTTGGGCACGCTTTTGATCGGTGATATCGGTTTGCGCGCCTACGTAGTGGGTCACCTCACCCTCTTCGTTCCTGACCGCAGTGATGGTGAGCCACACCGGATAGATTTCGCCGTTTTTGCGGCGGTTCCATACTTCGCCCTGCCAGTTGCCCCTGGCGTCTATGGACTGCCACATCGCACGGTAAAACTCAGCGCCATGTCGATGGGATTTGAAGAGGCTGGGTGTCTGTCCAACCACCGCTTCGGCGGCATGCCCCGTGACATCAACAAACGCCTGGTTCACGCGCAGGATGACGCGCTGGGCGTCTGTAATCACAATGCCTTCCCGTGACTCAAAGGCAGTGGCCGCAAGGCGCAATTCAGCTTCGGCCCGCTTGCGCTCGGTGATGTCCGTCCCCACCCCGCGGTACCCGATGAAGCTGCCGTCGGCATCGAAACGGGGTTTGCCTCGAATCTCCGCCCAATACTCCGTGCCTCGGTGCGTCTTCGTCGCAAAGCGCAGAACGAAATTGCGTCGTGCATCCAGATTGTCGCGGTGCGCTGCCCATTGGGCTGGTGTGAGGTTGGTGGGTTGATCCCAGGGCTGGGACCCGATGCGTGTGACGTTAACGAAACCCACTTGCATGGTTTCCGAGGTAAATGTAAATCGGTAGTGAGCATCCTGCTCCCAAAACCAGTCCGATGACAGCTCCACCAGATCGCTCATGCGATCTTCCACCGCGCGGCGCTGCCGATCGGCCAGGCGCATCCGGTCGAGTACAAAGTGATTGAGAAGCCATAGCAGCGATCCAGCACCGAGCAGCCCGGTAAATAGCGCCAATACCAGTGAGTCGCTCAGGCCTTCGGTCGATGCATGCACAAGCACCGTGCCTTCGGTTTTTCCGAATACGGAAAACTGGGCCTGGCGCCTCAATCCCAAGTCGGGAGCGGCGATGCCCAGAACAAGAACAGTCGTGTCATGGTGCTTGAGTTCAGTGCGCATGCTGTTGTCATGGACGCCCTTGAGAATGACCTCTATATGTTCACTTTTGAACATCCAGTTGTCCGGATTCAGACTTGCGTAACGGCCCACCACGACCGCCTGCACGTTGGCAGACGTCTGCACCCGTTCAGACAGGTCAAGGTAGCTCGTGTAGGTCACCAGAAAGGGAGGCAGCATGCCGGCCAAAACGGCAGTTGCGCCGGCCAGCCACAGCAGGAATCGCTGCCCGAATTGCGCCTGCTGATTGGTGTTCTGCAAAGTGCCTTGGCGCGCCGGCGCTTGTGCAGGACCGCCTGCGCGCGCGTTGTGCCGGTCAACAGGTGGACTCACGGTTTGGCCGCGATGTAGTCCAACTTACGCGCCGCAGCCAGTGCCGGCGGCGACTGCAAATAGGCCAGAAAGGCTGCTACCGCCGGAGCCGGTTTCGCCCGATGTACCAGGTAGTACTGCCGGAACCAGGGGTAAGTCCCTGACTCCAAACTCTTCACCGTCGGGCTTTTTCCATCAATGCTCAAAGCATCAATACGTACCCCTTGGGCGGTGATCAAGCCCAGCGTGGTGGTGCCTAGCGAGCCGGGAATTCTGGTCAAGGTGTCGAGCGCTTCCAGATCGTTCTCGGCAACCGGCAGGTCACTGCGCTTCAATGCGGCACCCACTGCCGCATCGATCTCCGGTGACATGGCGCGAAGCGTAGTGGTCTCCGATTCACTGGCGCCGCGCATCACAAGTCGCACCGGTTTGCCGTTGCCCCATGCAACTTGTTTGCCGGAGTACATGTCGGCGAGCTGGAGTTGTGTCAGGCCTTTCGCCGGCCCCCCGGCGGTGGCAATCACCAGCGGTGTGCGGACCCAGGCAATGGTCTGGCCACTCTCATCGGCTTTGAGCGCGCGCCCCAACAGCGCGATGTCCACCTTGTTGGCTCCCAGTGCCCTGGCCGCACCTGCACTGCCAATGGGAGGGTGAAGGACAACAATATCGATCCCGGCGTTGGTTTTGGTGTACTGCTGACCCAAGGCTTTGAGGAGCGGCGTTAGTGAACCCACGCCACCCACGGTAATCGACTCTGCGGCCAATGACGCAAACGGTGGCAAAAACAAGAAAATGACGAGGGTCAGGCCATGCAGTTTGGCTCTGAAGTTCATGGGCCATCTCCCAAAACAGTTGCAATAGGTAATTCAATCGCAGGTGGTTCGCGATCTATTCTAGGGAAATTCTGCCGCACCACTGGTCAAATGACGCAGGAGCCCCTTCATTTTCGTGGAAAACAACGCGCAGATTGCCGGGAGAACTGTCGGTGCCATGAACGGTGATGCGTAACCGTCTCTCCAATGATCTTGTCACACGGCGGGCATCACCCCGCGCCGTTCATCGGACTTCGGGTAAGCCTTGCACATGGGCGAGCACATCCAGCAGCATCTGGCGATCGAGCTCGCGCATGGCGGGCATCTTTTCTGCCGGGTGGCCGTTCAGCACCGTATGCAGCGCACCCCAGGGGTTTGCGCGTACCACGCCACCCAGCGGTGGAGATCCCACGTGCTGCCCGTCCAGGCCATGGCAGCCCGCACAGATGGTGCGGTAGTAGGGGCTGCCGCGCAGCGCGTCCCCACGTACCGCGCGAGTTTGCCGGTCGATGGAGTTTTCCATATCGATCTGTCCGGCACTCACAAAATTGGCAAGATCCTGCAGGTCACGGTGCTTGAGCACGGCGTCATACCGATGGGTCTTGTCGGCCAGCACCTCGGCAATGCGCGCCGGGTCTGCGCCGGCCATTGCGTTGATGCCCTTGATTCCGGTGGCATGGCGCCCGGTGGCGTACACGCCGCGGTTACCACGGTAGTCCCAACCGTGGCAGGACGAGCAGCGCCAGGTGAGTAAGGCATCGTTGGCATAAAACGCATTGCGCGGGTAGGCCGGGTGGGGCAACGAGAGA
This sequence comes from uncultured beta proteobacterium, assembly GCA_903958915.1. Lineage (GTDB taxonomy): Bacteria > Pseudomonadota > Gammaproteobacteria > Burkholderiales > Burkholderiaceae_C > Allorhodoferax. The sequence continues at coordinate 824 of CAJBVC010000347.1, read as the reverse complement.
TGGGGCGCTCCCAGTTCGGCCTGCCAATTGTCGTAAAGCCTGCCGCCGTGGGTGACCGATGCGTCGATGTTCAGGGTCGGCAAATTGCGTGTGTACGCCATTATTCTGGCCACCCTGTCTGTGCCCAGCGCGCTGAGCGCCGGCATCGCCCCGCCCGGGTGCCCATTGAGCAGCACATGCATGACTTCCAGCGGGCGTTGACGGGCGGCATCGCCAAGCGGAGCCACCTCACGCAACAGACTGCCATCCTGGCCGTGGCAGTTGGCGCAAATGGTGGTGTAGGTCTTGGCCGATGCGGTGTCTGCCACACTGGTATTGCGCCATTTTTCCACGGCCGTGGGTAGGTCGAATTGGCCCTTGCTGACAAAATTGGCGATGTCCTGCAGATCACGATCGCGCAGGAGTTCACCGTAGCGGTGGGTGGGGTCTTTCAGCAGGGCGACGATCGCTGCTGGGTCCTTGTCCTGGTAGCTGCGAATACCAACGAAGCCGTTAGCGCCCCGATAGTCCCAGCCATGGCAGGTGGCGCAACGCCAGGTTTGCGCTCCTGCCAAACCGGTTAGCTTGCTGGCGAGCAGGGGATGGGCTTCACTGGGTGGTCGGGTGCGAGACTCGCGGCTCCAGTGGTCATAGAGGCGACCACCGCGCACGATAGACGCCTCATCGATTGCCAATGCCGCACCAGGTAGCATCGCGCCTAGCAGTGCCAGCAGCGCTGTCAATAAAAACCCAAACATATTTCCGCCTTTCTTCCCGTTGCTTGCACTAGCTTGAACGCGAAGACGCCCAATACTCTCTGATCGGGCTGGACTCAGTCGTCGCGT
>CAJBVC010000346.1 GCA_903958915.1 uncultured beta proteobacterium | reverse complement strand
GCAACATTAGGCGACCCCTGCCGACATTTGTTTAACCAGAATTCGGTTTTCGTAGGCTTTGCCTTCAAAGAAATACGGTGTGGAGCCGACATCCTTGTAACCCAGTGATCGGTAGAAATCTCTCGCCGCTAGGTTGCCTGCCCAGGCGGTTAGCCAAATGGCTTGGTGGCTGGCGCGGCGAGTCCGCACTTCAGCCAGACGCATCAAGGCGCAACCGATTCCTCGGCGATGAAATGGTCGCTGCACGTACAGGCGCAATACTTCCATGCCAGTGACAGCTGGGTCTGGGCAAGTGGATTCCAAGTCCAGGTCAATCAACCCGACCATGTACCCGGCATGTTCTGCGACGAACAGTTCTACGGTTTTCAATTCAAGACGTTTGAGAAAAGACTCGATCGAAAGTGTGGAAGTGACCTCGATCGCCAAATCGCGGTTGACGCCACGCGCCGCGTAAGTGTCCATGAACACCTGTGATGCCAGCACCGAGATGCACTGGGCATCTTCGACGACAGCTTGACGGTAGGTAGTCTCGTCGCAAGCGGATCGCACGTAATGGATGTCCGGACATTTCTCTTCATTGCCTTGGCCGTCTGTCAACTCGACTGCGATCAAGCCCGTGGCGATGGGCTCGGCATCTTCAGGTACTGCTGCGCGGATCATGTTGTTTCTGAAGCTCAACGCGTCTGTGCTGGTTATGTCAACTGGAACTATAGCCTTGATGCACACTATCGACTTTGCTTTCGGAGCGAATATTGACTAGCGTGTTTTCCAAATCGTGTCGCGGTGTGAAGCATTTTGCGGTCGCAACTTTGCTATTGATGGCCTGCGCCGTCCAGACCCCGGTACGTGCGCTGGAACGAAGCGACATGTTGCTGGACATCGTGTTGAACTGCGTCACTCCAGGTAGTGGCAACTACTGCAGCCTGTGTCGTTTGCCCAGGAACGATGCGGGCTGTGGCGCCGCACTGGAATGCAACAGGAATACCGAGGTCTGGGCGCTCACCGGGCAATACACGGCTATTCGTGACATCAAAATGTGCGGTTGCCCGACCGAGTTCGTACACGGGCTCGCATTGCCAACCTATCCCGTGACCGGCGTGGAGGATCCCCGGCGACCTGAAGGAATCTGGCAATTTGCGTGGGATGCAGCCATTGGCAGAATGGAAGCTGAATCCATTGCGCTGGTGGTCAACCCTGGCCGCCAGCGAAGTCAGAATCAGTTGCACGTCCACATCGTTCGACTGGCCAAGGGTGCTCGTGAAAACTTGGAAAAGGAATCCCCTCGCTACGTTGGCAATCTTGACCAGATTTGGGCCACCGCATCGGCGAGTGCCGCGAGCAAAGGACTGGAGGACTATGGCGTGCTGGTGAGCCAGCGGCCACAACGCGACTTCCTCGTGGTCGTCACAGCGAATAGTCCTGAAAAGTTGTTCACGAAATTTCTGTGCGACTAACCGGCACCGTGGAGGCCGTCCGCGCGAGAAAGTCATGCACTGCGCGCACCAACAAGCCGGTTCATTTCACGCGCCAATCTGTGGGGACATCGTCGATGCCGGAGCGCTAAATCAGGGTGTTCTGGGCATAATCCCCCGCTTAACTGCTCCGAGGGAGAAGAGTTTGAAAAGAATCCACACGGTGGTGGCGGTGATCGGCTTGACGCTTGCAGGCGGCAGTGCTTGGTGGTTTCAACGCACCGCAACACCGCCATCGGCAAGTGGCGCAGCGGCCCAAACCAGCTCCCCTGGTGCGCAAGGTACGCCGGGAGCGGGTGCCCGCCCGGGTGGTCCGGGAGCGCCCTCAGGCCCTGCCAGCGTCGAAGTGGGTCGTGCAGAAAGCCAGACGTTGATGGACGACGTGCAAGCGGTAGGTTCCCTCAAGTCCCGCCAGGGTGTGATGCTGCGACCCGAAGTGAGCGGGCGCATCGCCGCACTGGGTTTTCGTGACGGTCAGTCGGTGCAGCGTGGGCAACTTTTGGTGCAACTGGATGACACGCTGCCTCGTGCCCAAGTGCAGCAGGCGCAAGCCCAGGCCAGCATTGCCCGGACCAACCTGGCGCGCAGCCGCGAGCTGCAGTCCCAGGGATTTGTCAGCCAGAGCGCGGTCGACCAGAATGTGGCAGCCCAGCAGATGGCCGATGCCCAAGTGGCGCTGGCCCAGGCCCAGGTGGAGCGCCTGCGTGTGATCGCACCCTTTGCCGGCACGGCGGGCATCCGCCGCGTGAACGTGGGTGACTATGTGAAAGACGGAGCTGACATTGTCAACCTGGAAGACTTGTCGTCCCTGGTCATGGAGTTCCGGTTGCCAGAACAGTACCTGGGCCGTATCCGCACCGGCCAGGCGGTGGAAGTGATGCTGGACGCGATGCCGCAGCAGACTTACAAGGCCCGGGTCGATGCGCTGGATTCGCAAGTGGCCGCAGACGGCCGCGCGCTGTTGGTGCAGGCGCGACTCGAGGGTGGCGTTGCACAACTCAAGCCTGGCATGTTTGCCCGCGGCCGGGTGGTTTTTGAAGTGCGCACAGGTGCCGTTGTGGTGCCTGAAGAAGCCCTCGTTCCCTTGGGCACGCGACAATTACTGTTCAAGGTGGTAGATGGCCCCGAGGGCACCAAAGTATCCCAGCGCATTGAAGTCAAACTGGGGGTGCGCGTCGGCGGCAAGGTCGAGATTCTGGAGGGCGTGAAGGCGGGCGACCAGATCGTCACCGCAGGGCAAGCGCGTTTGCTGCGTGGTGATGCCGTTGCGGTGCGCATTGTGGACCTGGCCCGCGCAACCGCACCGATGAGAAAGTAGCTTATGCGATTGTCCGAGACTTCGATCCGCAGGCCCGTGCTGGCGTGTGTGATGTCCCTGCTGCTGATGCTGGTGGGGCTGGTGTCGTTCCAGAAGCTCGCGGTGCGCGAGTACCCACGCATCGACGAGCCGCTGGTGAATGTCAGCACGCGCTTGCAAGGCGCCTCGTCCGAGGTGATTGAGTCACAGGTGACCAAGCCGCTGGAGGATTCGATTGCCGGCATTGACGGAGTTGACATTCTCACGTCCGTTTCACGTACCGAGAGCAGCCAGATCACGGTTCGGTTTCGCCTAAGCAAAGACCCGGATACCGCCGCTGCCGAAGTGCGGGACCGTGTGTCCCGCGTGCGCGGCCGCTTGCCCGATGCGGCCGATGAGCCGGTCATCAGCAAAGTGGAGGCCGATGCCACGCCCACCATCTGGTTGGCCTATACCAGTGAGACGATGGGCGCGCTGGAGCT
>CAJBVC010000345.1 GCA_903958915.1 uncultured beta proteobacterium | reverse complement strand
GCCGCTGGCCCGGATGCGCCTTGAGCATCCAGATGATCACGCCCGCCGCAACAAAGCCCACCGCTGTAAAGAACCAGCGTTGCCAGCCCGATGCTCCTGCCAGGAACGAGAATGCAGCCCCAGTGTTGTGTGCGCGTACCACGTTGAAAATGCTGGTCACGGTGGTGCTGTCGCCAAGTTGGTAATTCCCAACGACAAGCACTTTGGTGAATTGATCCAACAGAATTGTGATGAAGGCCAGTCCCAGCCAAAACAGCATCCCGCTGCCCCCACCGGTTTTTGCTCCGCGGGACTTCATGCGAACAACCTGACTTCACCCGCGCCATCCAGATTGGACGCACAGCGACCGCACAGGGTGGGGTGCGCCGCCACTGTGCCGATGTCATCGCAATAATGCCAGCAGCGTTCACACTTGGTGCCGTTTGACACGCTGGCGCTTATGGATAGAGCGTGACCAGCTACTAAAGTGATAGCAGATGTGATGAAGACAAACTTAAGGTCACCCCCCAGACTGGCCAGATAAGCATGATCATCTTCGTTGACGGTGAGTGTCACTTCGGCTTGCAGCGAGGCGCCCACCTTGCCGTCGGCGCGCAGCACTTCAATGTCCTTGTTCACCTGTTCGCGGATTTCTCGGATGCGCGCCCATTTGCGCACCAGCGATTCGTCGGGAGTCGGTAGCGTCAGGTAGCCGTCCATGAAGATCGACTCGCGGGTGTTGGCGGACGTCTTCCCCTCGGCACCCAGCACGGTCCAGGCCTCTTCAGCGGTGAAACTCAGGAACGGCGCCATCCAGCGCAGCATGGCCTGTGTGATCTGCCACAGCGCTGTCTGCGCCGAGCGGCGTGCCTGTGATTTAGCTGCCGTGGTGTACAGGCGGTCTTTCAGAATGTCGAGGTAAAAGGCCCCGAGGTCTTCGCTGCAATACACCTGCATCTTGGAGACCACCGGATGGAATTCAAACACCTTGTAGTGGGCCAGGATGTCGGCTTGCAACTGCGCAGCCCGGCTCAGGGCGTAGCGGTCAATTTCAAGCAACTGGTCCGGTGGCACGCTGTCTGTGGCTGGATCAAAGTCGCTCACATTGGCGAGCAGAAACTTCAGCGTGTTGCGCACCCGCCGGTAGGTGTCCACCACCCGCGCCAGAATCTTGTCGTCGATGTTCAGGTCGCCCGAGTAATCGGTGGCGGCCACCCACAGGCGCACGATCTCCGCGCCCATCTTTGTCGTCACAGTCTGTGGGTCAACCGTGTTGCCCAGGCTCTTGCTCATCTTGCGGCCCTGGCCATCGGTGGCAAACCCGTGGGTTAACAGCCCGCGGTACGGCGCACGGTCAAACAGCGCGCAGCCCAATAGCAGCGAAGAGTGGAACCAGCCGCGGTGCTGGTCGTGGCCTTCCAGGTAAAGATCTGCCTCGGGTCCATTGGCGTGGAAAGGGGAGCGGGCATAGGCGTCCTTGTGGCTGCCGCGCAGCACATGCCAGAAGGTGGAACCGGAGTCAAACCAGACTTCCAGAATGTCGGTGCTCTTGGTGTACAGGGGTGCATCCGTTGCGCCCAGGATCTCCTGCGCCGTCACACGGCTCCAGGCTTCGATGCCGCCCTTTTCGACGATGTCTGCCGCCTGGTCCAGGATGGCCATAGTATTGGGGTGCAGTTCGCCCGAGTCCTTGTGCAGAAAGAAGGGCACCGGCACGCCCCAACTGCGCTGGCGCGAGATGCACCAGTCGGGCCGGTTGGCGATCATGTCGCGCAGGCGTGCCTTGCCGTTTTCGGGGTAGAACCGGGTCACTTCGATGGCATCGAGCGCGAGTTGACGCAGGGTTTTCGGGGCCTTGTCCTTGGTGAACACCCCGTCACCTGCGTCCATGCGAACAAACCACTGGGCGGCGGCACGGTAGATGACCGGCGACTTGTGGCGCCAGCAATGGGGGTAGCTGTGGACAATTGGGCTGGTGGCCATCAGGTGGCCCGCCTCCTGCAGGGTGGTCAGGATCACCGGGCAGGCCTTCCAGATGTTCATGCCACCAAACAGCGGCAAGTCCTGCGCGTACTGCCCGTTGCCCTGCACCGGGTTCAGAATGTCGTCGTAGCGCATGCCGTGGGCCACGCAACTGTTGAAGTCATCCACGCCATAGGCCGGCGCCGAGTGCACGATGCCGGTGCCGTCACTGTCGCTGACATAGTCGGCCAGGTACAGCGGGGACAAGCGCCGGTAGCTGTACGCGTTGGTGCCTGATTCCAGCGGTCTGTCGGGCCGCCCCAAGGACGGCTGCGCCCCCTCGGGGGGGCCGGCGAAGCCAGGGTCGGGGGCCACATCCCACAGCGGATGACGAAACACCAGGCCGCGCAGCGCTTCGCCCTTGGCAGTGGCAAGCACCATGCCCTCGAGCTGGTAGCGCTCCAGGCATTTCTCCACCAGGCTGGATGCCAGCAGCAGCACGCCGCGCGGTGTGTCCACCAGGGCATATTCAAGCTCCGGGTGGGCGTTGAGGGCCTGGTTGGCAGGGATGGTCCATGCGGTGGTGGTCCAGATCACGGCGAAGGCTTTTTTGCTTCCATCGCCCGGCAGAGCAGCCAGTCCAAAAGCCGCGGCCAGGGCGGCGTTGTCGTTGGACTCAAAGGCCACGTCCAGCGTGTCGCTTTTCTTGTCGGCGTATTCGATTTCGAATTCGGCCAGGCTGGAGCCGCAGTCAAAGCACCAATACACGGGCTTCAGGCCGCGGTAGACAAAACCGCGCTCGATGACCCGCTTGAAGGCACGGATCTGGCCCGCTTCATTGGCGGGGTCCATGGTGCGGTAAGGGCGCTCCCAGTCGCCCAGAACGCCCAGGCGCTTGAAGTCTTCGCGCTGCTGGCCGATCTGCTCGGTGGCGTAGGCACGGCTCTTGGCCTGCATGTCATCCCTGGAGAGGTTGCGGCCATGCAGTTTTTCGATGGCGTTCTCGATCGGCAGGCCGTGGCAGTCCCAGCCGGGGATGTACTGCGCGTCGAACCCGGCGAGCTGCTTGCTCTTGACAATCATGTCCTTGAGCACTTTGTTCAGGGCGTGGCCGATGTGCAGTTTGCCGTTGGCATACGGTGGGCCGTCGTGCAGCACGAACAGCGGCGCGCCCTGACGGTGCTCGCGCAGTCTTTTGTAGAGGTTATTCTCGTTCCAGTCCTTTACCCACGTCGGCTCGCGTTTGGGCAGGTCGCCCCGCATGGGAAACGGGGTATCGGGCAGGTTCAGGGTGCTGCGGTAATCAACAGGATGAGTGACAGATTCAGACATGGCAGTTATTGATCCAGAAAATTGGGGATTGGCGCGTGCAGGGCTCAGGGGCCAGCACACCACGGGGCAAACGGGTCAGGACGCGGGGCAAGGTGCGCCTTGGGTGCCCCGTCAAATTCGGGACGTCAACCAGGCCCGTGCTTCGTCGCAGTCTCTGCGAATGCCAAGGGTGAGGGCATCGAGACTGTCGTACTTGAGTTCGTCGTGTAGTTTGTGCAGCAGTTCCACGCGGATGATTTTACCGTAGGCACCTTCCGGCCCCAGCGCCTCGGGCCAGTCCAGGCAATGGGTCTCCAGCAACACCCGCCCGCCGTTGACGTCATTAGGGTCGACCGAAGGGCGCACGCCCAGGTTGGCAACCCCGTGAATCGGCTTGTGCAACAGGCCATGCACCAGCACCACAAAGATGCCGCTGGCGGCAGGCTTCCAGTGGGAAAAGCGCAGGTTGAGGGTTTTGAAACCCAGCGTGCGCCCCAGTTTTCGACCATGCACGACATGGCCGGAAATGCAGTAGGGACGACCCAGCAGGCGCGCAGCATCTGCCATGCGACCCTGCAGCAGCGCATCCCGAACGGCAGAACTCGACACCCTAAGACCGTGCACCTCGTAACTGTTCATGCGGGCCACATCAAAGCCATTGGCCTCGCCCGCGCGGTCCAGTAATGCATAGTCGCCGGCGCGCTGGGCGCCAAACCGGAAGTCATCACCTACAAGAATGTACCGTGCACCAAGACCGCGCACCATTACATTGCCAATGAAATCCTCGGGCAACTGGCTGGCCAATCGTTCGTTAAACGCAAGCACCACCGTCTGATCGACGCCGCAGCGGGCCAGATCTTCCAGTTTGTCGCGCAGCGTACCCACACGTGCTGGGGCCATGTCGGGTTTTTTGAACTTTTCGGCGAAATAGTCGCGCGGATGGGGCTCAAAGGTCAGCACGCAACTCGGCACACCGCGCTGCTGCGCCTCGCCGCGCAGGAGTGCCAGCATGGCCTGATGGCCCCGGTGCACGCCATCGAAGTTGCCAATGGTCACGGCGCACGACTGGGCCACCCCCGGATGTTTGAATCCGCGAAAAACTTTCATAGATTTGTTATCGAATTGATAGCATGCCACGCTCGTCAAACGGGCGCCAGAAGCCAATTTGGCACATAAAAGAGGGTATATTGTGACCTAGTCAGGTGCCATGGTCTTTTTGGCATGCTCAGGCGGTCAGGTGCATTTCTCGTGGGTTTGGGTGGAACCGGTACAGGAGGCGCGTTTTGAAAGTCTTGAAGTTGTCGGCGCAGGGGTTGCCGCAATCGTGGATCTCGCTGGAGCAGGCAGTGACGCACTACGCCGCAGGGGAGGTGCGCTGGGAAACCGGGGCCGAAGTGGCGGTGTTTCATGGTGGCCACAATGCCATCACCGGGCAGCAGTCCATCATCCGCGTCAACAGCATCATTGGCACGCGCGGCGTTCCCAACATCAATCCATTTCATTTGCGCCCGAGCCTGACCAACAGCAAGCTGTTTTCGCGCGACCGCAATATCTGCGCTTACTGCGGTGGCCAATTCCACGAAGAAGACCTGACGCGCGAACACATCACCCCCTTTGCACAGAATGGTCTGGACCACTGGATGAACGTGGTGACCGCCTGCAAGCCGTGCAACCACCGCAAGAGCCACCGCACGCCGGAGCAGGCCAAGATGCCCTTGCTGTATGCCCCTTACGTGCCCAGCCTGTGGGAGGACTTCATTCTGCGCAACCGCCGCATCCTGGCAGACCAGATGGAGTTTCTGATGGCCCACGTGCCAAAGTCCTCGAGGCTGCTGGTGTAAGCGATGGAGAATTCTTCACAGGTCCCGGGGCTTGGGCAGTGAAGGTGGCTGATTTTTTTCGCAATTTGTCGGTGCGAACCCGTCTGACGCTTTACGCGCTGCTGGTGCTCACCTTCTCTATCTGGTGCCTGACGATCATTGCGACCCGCATGCTGCGCGACGATCTGCTCGCCGAGATGGGTGTGCAGCAGTTTTCCACCGTGACCTTGTTGGCTGCAGACCTCAACCATGAAATCGAACATCGTCTGACTGCACTGGAGATCGTGGCGAACTCACTGTCGGCGGCGGACATCGGCACTGCGGGCCGTCTTCAGGCCACCCTGGACAACACGCCTTTGTTGCTGCTCTTGTTCAATGCGGGCGCATTTGTAACTGATCAGCACGGCACACCGATTGCAGACACACCGT
>CAJBVC010000344.1 GCA_903958915.1 uncultured beta proteobacterium | reverse complement strand
GAGCCGGAAAGCGGATCTGCCTCTGTTTGCGCTGGAACATGTAGACGGCAACAGTCCAAAGACCTGATGGCCGCTCGTAGTCGGACCCCCCGGACTACCAGCGGGGTTTGGTACACGGCCGCCGCCAACACCTTGCATTGACGTGCGTCCCGACAGTAACTCCGTATTCGGCGCGCAGCAACCAAATGGGCTGTTAAAGCTCCCCTCGCCCGGCGGGGGCGAGGGGTTGGGGGAGTGGGGAGTTAAAGCAGACGATTGGCCATGCCAAAATCCGCCCATGAACGAGACCAACCTCACCGAATACGTCCATACCTTAGGCTCCAAGGCAAAAGTGGCTTCCACGCTGATGGCGCGTGCGCAAGTAGCTACTAAAGTTGTAGCGCTCAGAAGCCTGGCGCGGCTGCTGCGGGAGAACACACAGGCGCTGCAGGTGGACAACGCTCGCGACATTGAGCGTGCATTGGCCGCCGGGCTGGCAGCGCCGATGGTGGACCGGCTCAAACTCACCCCCAAAGTGCTGGAGACCTGCGCGCTGGGCTGCGAGCAGCTGGCCGCTATGCCCGACATCATCGGCGAGATCATTGGCATGAAGCAGCAGCCCAGTGGCATACGGGTGGGGCAAATGCGCGTGCCGATTGGCGTGTTCGGGATGATTTTCGAGAGCCGGCCCAACGTGACGATCGAGGCGGCGAGCCTGTCCATCAAGAGTGGCAACGCATGCATTCTGCGCGGCGGCTCGGAGGCGATTGAGTCGAACAAGGCGCTCGCCACTCTGGTGCAACAGGCGCTACGCGAGGCGGGCTTGCCCGAGGATGCGGTGCAACTGGTCCAGATCACCGACCGCGCGCTGGTGGACCAGCTCATTGCCATGCCGCAGTATGTGGATGTCATCATTCCGCGTGGTGGCAAGGGGCTGATTGAGCGCATCAGTGCCGGTGCAAAAGTGCCCGTTATCAAACACCTGGACGGTAATTGCCATGTGTATGTGGATGACCCGTGCGACATCGCGATGGCCGTGCAGGTGGCTGACAACGCCAAAACCAACAAATACAGCCCCTGCAATGCAGCCGAGAGCCTGCTGGTGGCACGGGGCGTGGCACAGCAGTTTCTGCCGCTGATCGGGCGCATCTATGCCGACAAGGGGGTCGAGATGCGCTGCGACGCTGAGGCGCTTGATATCCTGCAGCGGAAAGTGACTGAGACGCCCGTGAATCAAGCGCTAGCAGCTACCAAATCCGTAGCAAATCTGGTGCCAGCGCAGGAGAGTGACTGGTACGAGGAGTACCTTGCCCCCATCATCAGCATCAGGGTGGTCGCTGGCGTGGAGGAGGCTATTGCCCACATCAACCAGTACTCCAGCCACCATACCGACGCCATTCTGACTAACGACCACCGGCACGCCCAGGCCTTTCTGCGCGAGGTGGATTCAGCCAGCGTGATGGTGAATGCAAGCACCCGGTTTGCCGACGGGTTCGAGTACGGTCTGGGGGCCGAGATCGGTATATCCACCGACAAGTTCCACGCCCGTGGTCCGGTGGGTATCGAGGGCCTGACCTCGCTCAAATACGTGGTGCTGGGCGAAGGCGAACTGCGCTCCTGAACGCGCCCGGGCTTGAATTCGCTGGGTGGCCCACCACATAGGGGGCTAGCGTGCGTTTGCGCAGAGCGTCCCTACAATGGGCACCAACCTATAGAAAGAGCAGCATGGTTCCGCATCTGGTGACCGCCCTCACGGGGCCAATCAATGAGCTTGAGCAGCGCCTGCTGGATGCCATGCCTGCCATCGAACGCTGGTTCCGGCTGGAGTGGATGGAGCACACGCCACCGTTTTACAGCTCGGTCGATGTGCGCAACGCCGGGTTCAAACTGGCGCCGGTGGACACCAGCCTGTACCCCCATGGCTGGAACAATCTGTCTCCCAACATGTTGCCGCTGGCCGTGCAAGCCGCCATGGCGGCCATCGAGAAAATTTGCCCAGAAGCCCGCAACCTGCTGGTGATCCCGCAAAACGATGTGCGCAACACGGCCTATTTGAGCAATCTGGCGCAAATGCGGCGCATTTTTCAGATGGCCGGGCTCAACGTGCACTTTGGCTCGATCAGCCCGGACCTCAAGAAGAGTGTGGCGCTGGCGCTGCCCGACGGTGAAGCCATTGTGCTTGAACCCGTGGTGCGCACCAAGGGGCGTCTGGGCGTCAAGCATTTTGACCCGTGCACCATTCTGCTCAACAACGATTTGCGAAGCGGTATTCCGGGTATTCTGGAAGACCTGCATGAGCAGTACCTGCTGCCGCCCTTGCACGCCGCCGGGTCCGTGCGCAGCAGCGCCGTCCATTTCAAGTGCTACGAAGAGGTGGCCAAGCGTTTTGGCAAGCTCGTAGGGGTCGACCCCTGGCTGGTCAACCCGTGGTTCGAGAAAGTCGCCGCGGTCGACTTTGCCACCGATGCCGGGCTGCAGGCCTTGACCCAGGGTGTGGAAACCATGCTGGCCAAGGTGAAAAAGAAGTACAAGGAATACGGCATCAAGGAAAAGCCGTTTGTGGTGGTCAAGGCCGACAACAACCACACCGGGTTGGGCACGCTCGCCTTGCGCGACGTGCGCGACCTCGAGGCTTTGCGGCAAAAGGCATTGGCCCGCTTTACCCTGGCCAGGCAGGGCACCGTGCACGACCTGGTTTTTCAGGAAGGCGTGCTCACCCAGGAGCGCATGAACGACGCTGTTGCCGAGCCGGTGGTCTATCTGCTCGACCGCTATGTGGTGGGCGGTTTTTACCGTGTGCATGCCGGGCACAGCGATACCGACGACCTCGACGCGCTCGGCTCCAGTTATCTGCCGTTGGCATTTGCCGAGAGCAACCACCTGCCGCAGGCCGGATTGCGGCCCGGCGCCAGTGCCCCCAACCGGTTTTACATGTACGGTGTGGTTGCGCGGCTGGCCATGCTGGCCGCGAGTTACGAGCTCGAAGCGACCGATCCCAACGCCGAGCATCTGGTCTGACGGCTGCCTGACAGGGCGGGAGTTGCTGCACTGCAACACACGCATCATTTCCTCAACTTTCATGGAATTGGCCCCTTTGCCGGGCCATGACAGGCGCACAATGGCGTTCCCAAATGGAACGGACCCGGCCCGGCTGCGTGGCGGGTGAATTTGTGTCAGCATCCAAATCGTCTCTTGCGGCGCTCACGCTCGGCGCCATCGGCGTTGTCTACGGCGACATCGGAACCAGCGTCCTGTACGCCATGAAAGAGGTTTTTGGCTCTGGCCATGTGCCCTTCACGCCCGACAACGTCTACGGCATCCTCTCCATCTTCTTCTGGACCCTCACCGTCATCGTGTCCGTCAAGTACGTGACACTGGTGCTGCGCGCCGACAACCACGGCGAAGGCGGGCTTGTGGCGATGCTGGCGCTGGCCTCGCAGTCGGTGAAGGACCGTCCTAAACTGCGCAAGGTGCTGCTGCTGGTGGGCATTTTTGGGACCTGCCTGTTTTATGGCGATGGCGTGATCACGCCGGCCATCTCGGTGCTGTCCGCCGTGGAGGGTCTGGAGGTGATATCGCCGGCCTTGCACCGCTTCATCATTCCCATCACCCTGGTGGTGTTGCTGGGTCTGTTTATGGTGCAAAAGCGCGGAACCGCGGGCATTGGCAAATTTTTTGGCCCCATCACCCTGGTTTGGTTCGCCTGTATTTCCGTGCTCGGCGTGGTACAGATTGCCGACCATCCCAGCATCTTGTGGGCTATCAGCCCGCATTACGCACTGGGCTTTATCTGGAACCAGCCAGGCACCACCTTCATCATCCTGGGTGCGGTGGTGTTGTGCGTGACCGGCGGCGAAGCGCTGTATGCCGACATGGGGCATTTTGG
>CAJBVC010000343.1 GCA_903958915.1 uncultured beta proteobacterium | reverse complement strand
CACCAGCAATTGGCGATAGCCTGGCACGGTGGGGAGACTGGAAAACGGCTCTATTTGTTTGGGAATCGGTACTTGCTTCGCGTCCTCATGTGATTTCAATGATTTCCAACAGCGCCAGAGCGCACTTGGAACTGGGCAACGTGCCGAAGGCTCTGCAGTATCTGGAGCAAGCCAAGTCACTGCAGCCCGAGTCGCCCACTGTCGTGGCGCTAGAGGTTGATATCTTGCTGCAGGGCGGACAAGTCGCGACGGCTCGTCGGCGCATTGAGAGTTTCCTTGAAAAGCACCCGCTCAATGGGACGCTTTACCAGGCCGCTTTGCGTGCAGGCATTGCACAACCGTTTCTGCAAGAGAAGCTTGATCGGTTGCAATAATTGGCTCTACAGTCAGGCGAAGCGAATTCCCTGCGAAAATACGCCCCTATGTTTACTGGAATCATCACTGCCGTTGGCAGCATCGTAGCGCTGCATGAGCTTGGCAGCACGGCACAGTTTGGCAAGCGCCTGACCATTCACTGCCCTGCCGACTACCTTGCGGATGTCAGCTTGGGTGACAGCATCGCGCTCAATGGGGCCTGCATGACGGTCACTACCCTAGACTCGATTGCCAATACGTTCACGGTCGATGTGTCGGCCGAATCTATTAGCAAGACGGCGGGGCTCGACGCAGTGGGCACCATCAATCTGGAAAAGGCCATGCGCGCCAATGACCGCCTGGGCGGACATCTGGTGTCCGGCCATGTGGATGGCATCGGACAGGTATCGCACTTTGCGCCATTGGGTGAGAGCTGGGATTTGCGCGTGGTGGCACCGACAGATCTGGCCCGTTTTCTGGCCTACAAGGGCTCCATCACTATCAATGGTGTGAGCCTGACCGTCAATCGGGTGCTCGACACTACTCAGGGTTGCGAGGTGAGCATCAACCTGATTCCGCATACCGTGGAAAATACCGCACTCTCCCGCGTCACAGTGGGTGCGCGTGTGAACCTTGAAATTGACCTGATTGCGCGGTACGTGGAGCGCATGCTTTCTGCCACTTCGCTTACCACAGCCTGAGCCATTCAGGGTCCCGCCGCGCATATCCACCCCAGCCATTCGAGCCCCTCTTTTCCTGACCATGACCACTTTGACGCCTGTACCGATTTCCCCTGTCCTAGACATCGTTGCCGAATTGCGCGCCGGGCGGATGGTGATACTTGTCGATGAGGAAGACCGCGAGAACGAAGGCGATCTGATATTGGCAGCAGACCATGTCAGTGCCGACGCCATCAACTTCATGGCGCGCTTCGGTCGTGGCCTGATTTGTCTCACCCTGAGCCGTGACCATTGCGAGCGGCTGGAATTGCCACCGATGACGGCCCGCAATGGCGACAAGAAAGGCACCGCCTTTACCGTGTCCATCGAGGCGGCTGAGGGGGTTACCACCGGCATCTCTGCGGCTGATCGCGCGCGTACCATCCAGGCCGCCGTTGCCAGAGGGGCTGTTCCAGGCGACCTGGTGCAGCCCGGCCACATTTTCCCGCTACAGGCCGTCGATGGTGGTGTGCTGATGCGCGCAGGGCACCCGAGGCCGGTTGTGATCTGGCTGTCATGGCGGGTTGTTCGGCGGCGTCGGTGATTTGCGAAATCATGAACGACGATGGCACCATGGCGCGGCTGCCCGACTTGCAGCTGTTTGCCGCCGAGCACGGGCTCAAGATTGGCACGATT
>CAJBVC010000342.1 GCA_903958915.1 uncultured beta proteobacterium | reverse complement strand
GCCGGTTGTGATCTGGCTGTCATGGCGGGTTGTTCGGCGGCGTCGGTGATTTGCGAAATCATGAACGACGATGGCACCATGGCGCGGCTGCCCGACTTGCAGCTGTTTGCCGCCGAGCACGGGCTCAAGATTGGCACGATTGCCGACCTGATCGAATACCGCAGCCGGGTGGAATCGCTCATCGAAAAAATGGGGGAACGTACCCTGCACACGGCGTTTGGCGATTTCACTGCGCTGGCGTTTCGGGATACCACCGGGCACGGAGTGCACCTGGCACTGGTCCGTGGCCAATGGCTACCAAACGACACCGTGCCGGTGCGGGTGCATGAGCCGTTGTCGGTACTGGACGCGCTCGAGGTCGGTCGCACCCTGCACTCCTGGAGTCTGGACACCGCCATGTCCCATATTGCCAAGGAAGACCAAGGCGTTATCGTGCTGCTGAACTGCGGTGAAAGTGGCAGCCAGTTGCTGGCACAGTTTGAGGGTACGGCAAGGCCTGCGCATGCGCCCGAGCGCGGACGCATGGACTTGCGCACCTACGGCATCGGGGCGCAGATACTACGCCAGTGCGGCGTGCACAAGATGCGCCTCATGGGAAGCCCGCGCCGCATGCCGAGCATGAATGGCTATGGCCTGGAAATTACCGGCTACATCGGCAAGTCAAATTGATCGTGAAGGATTGAATATGTTTGGGGCAGACAAGGGCGCGGTCGATTCGGCCGATGCACGCATGAACGGCAAAAAGCTGAAGGTGGGCATCGTGCAGGCACGCTTCAATGCGTCGGTCACCGATGCACTGGCGCACGCGTGCCGCGGCGAACTGGTGGCGCTGGGGGTTGCCGAAAAAGACATCGACCTGGTCACGGTTCCCGGCGCACTGGAGGTGCCGGTGGCATTGCAGGCGCTGGCCGAGAAGGCCACTTACGACGCCTTGGTGGCGATCGGCTGCATCATCCGTGGCGAGACCTACCACTTTGAACTGGTTGCCAATGAGTCAGGCGCTGGCGTCACACGGGTGTCGCTGGACTACCAGGTGCCGATTGCCAACGCCATTCTCACCACCGAGGACATGGCGCAGGCGCAGGCGCGGCAAGTCGACAAGGGGCGCGATGCGGCGCGCGTTGCCATCGAGATGGCCAATCTGCTGGAGTCGATCTGATGACTTCTGTGCTGCCTCCGGCCAAAACTGCCCGCCCTCCCCGCCAGTCGCGCACCGGGCTGACATCGACCGGCGCGCGCAAGGCCGGCAGCAAGTCCGACCGCAGCCGGGCCCGCGAGTTTGCGCTGCAAGGCCTCTACCAAAGCCTGGTCGGTGGCAATGCGGTGGGCGATATTGACGCCTTCACCCGCGATCTCGCCGGGTTCAACAAGGCCGATGCCGTGCATTTCGATGCCCTGCTGCACGGTTGTGTCGAGCAAGGCGCGCAGCTTGATGCCCTCATCGTGCCGTTGCTGGATCGCCCCCTGGCTGAGATTTCACCGATAGAGCACGCCACGATGTGGATTGGCGCGTATGAGCTGAAACATTGCCTCGACGTTCCCTGGCGCGTGGTGCTTAACGAGTGCATCGAGCTGGCCAAAGAGTTTGGTGGCACCGACGGCCATAAATATGTCAACGCCGTGCTGAACGGGTTGGCTCCGACGTTGCGCCCGGCCGAAGTGGGCACGGACCGCACGCCCGGCAAGAAGGCACGCGCCTGACGCCTACCACCGCACGCATGCAGTTCTCGGCCCGCGCCCAAAAGATTGAACCCTTCTATGTGATGGAGGTGGCCAAGGCGGCCTCCGCCCTGGCGCGTGACGTGGCGCATACCGACGCACCGATGGTTTTTCTGAACATCGGTGAGCCCGACTTCACCGCCCCCCCTCTGGTGCAGGAATCGGCGCAGCGTGCCATTGCGGC